>NZ_JBMFRG010000009.1:0-43251 GCF_049968175.1 Dissulfurimicrobium sp. | reverse complement strand
ATTTTCTTGTACGTCGCGGTGACGAAGGATGCAGCGCAACACGGCAGTCGGCGACTTCTTGCGACGCCATCAAATTTTTTTAAATTCTTCTCTAATTATCCATATAGATAGCAAAAAAGAGGTAACTGTGGTTAAGGATATAAAAAGGGGATTAAAGATGTTTACAATCACGCTACAAAAGAACTAGGGCAAACAGGTCTATTGCCGAGAAATGGATTCGGATGTTCAGGCGGTTTCAGAAGAGATAATGTGATATTCGGGCGATAAAGACAGAGACAAAAAGGATGAAAAACACTGACTCCACCATAAACTCAAGCCTCATATTCTCCCTGACCCTCTCCCCGTAAAAGAGACTTGAAAGATAAAAAAACCACACACCTGCCGGCAGAAAGACAAACAGCGGGCACGGAAAGAGAGCGGGCACGGAAAGAGAGATGCTGGCCAAGGCAAGGGTGACCGCGCCTGTGCGGATAAGCCGCAAGGCGCATCCCTCGCCGATGGCTATCACCAGGCTTTCCTTCCCAACTATCCTGTCCCCCTGGACATCCAAAAGCTCCATAAGGACTGTCCTCAAATAAACAAGGGTGCCGGACAAGACGAACCAGACCAAACGGCATGGATCAAGAGGCTGCTCCAAACCAGGGACGAGCACGGCGACCGCAGCCCATGCGATAGAGACAAAGATGGCCTTGGAACCGGGCAGATTTTTTAACGATATCCTTTTCCTACCAGCAGGTATGACAGGCGCGGCATAAAAAGCGCCTAAGGCAGTAAGTACAAGAAGGAGCATGAAAGGTCCTGATCCGAGACCAAACGCCATAAAGAGGCTCAGAAGTAAGGCAAGGACAGAGGCGCCGAAGAAAAAAACCTTATGTTTTATCAGAAACCTGACACGAAGTGGATCATTGTACGCCCCTGCCTCACGATCTATAAGTCTGTTCAAGGTATGCATGGCAAAGATATAAAGGCATGAGATAGGGGCGGCAGGGATCAAAGGGAAACCCTGGACCATGGCCGAGGCCGCAGCAAGCGCCCCTCCGGCCATGGCTGTAAGGAGTGTACTTTCGTGCAAAAACCTCATTAAACCGTAAGCGGCACGCCGGGACGCCGGCTCGAATGCGCCTGGCATGGCCTCTACTTCCCTCGCCACCCTATTTATAATCCAATTCGGCGTCGAGGCACCGGCGGTTATGCCGACGGCCCTGAAATTGCTGATCACGGCCTTGTCCAGGTCTTCCTCTGTCTCGACCGCCATAGCGACCTTGCCACACTCCTTTACAATGCCGGCAAGGCGCTTGGTATTTGCACTCTCCTTGCCACCAGCCACGATCACCGCATCCACCAGCCCTGCAAGCCGCCTTGCCTCATCCTGGCGCCTGCGTGTGGCGTCACATATGGTGTTTAAGACCCTGCCGCCTGGATACCTTTCGAGGATAAGCCTCGACCACTCGTGAAAACGTTCCTCATCTTGGGTAGTCTGGGCGAGGATGACATATCGCCCGATCTCAGCAGGCAGGGCGTTAATATCGTCTTCACTGCTTATAAGCATGCCGCCCTCACCGGCATAACCCATTATGCCAGCCACCTCTGGATGACCTTTATCACCGATGAGTAAGCACTTAAATCCCTTTTTTGCATAGTAGCGTGCAAGCATCTGTACCTTCACGACCCTTGGACAGGTAGCATCTACCACATTGAACCCGGCCCTTACCAGCGCCTCCTTCTGATCTGGAGGGGCGCCGTGCGCCCTTATGATCACCACGCCCTCGCCACTGGCCGGCACGTCTCTCAAGACCTTGACACCTCTTGCCTCAAGAAGCGCCAGGACAGATGGGTTATGAATAAGCGGACCGAAGGTATAAACCTGGCCCTTGGACTCTCTTGAGGTAAAAAGGGCCATATCCACCGCCCTTTTTACTCCCAGACAAAAACCTGCGATGCGCGCAAGATAGACCTTCATTGTTTTTGACACCGGGCCTCTACATGGCTACTGCCGACAGGTCCCCGACCCTCAGAAACAGGTTTGATATCTGCCACAGGATGGAAAGACGGTTGGTTCTTATCCGGGGTTCTTCAACCATGACCATCACATGGTCAAAAAAATTGTCTATCAGTGGCTTGAGGGATAAAAGTCTTATGAGGGCATCTTCATAGGAACCATCGCGCAGAAGGGCCAAAACATCGTCCTTTAACGACATATAGGCGTCAAAAAGGGCCTTCTCTTCCGGCGCCTCAAACAACGTCTGATCGACATCACCGCCTTCAAAGCCCTTAAGTATATTCATCACGCGCTTGAAGGCGATACTCAACGGCTCAAACTCAGGTCTTACACGCACTGCAGCCAGGGCCTTTATACGCCGAACGCAATCAACAACATCGTCAAAACCAACCCTAATCGCCGCCTCTACGATGCCGAGATCATAGCCCCTGGATGTCATATTGTTCACCATGCGGCCTCTGAAAAACTCCAATATCCCGCCGGCCGCCTCCTGCATTGACCGCGCCTTGCCCTTGATGTCGCGCAAGACCCCCTTGATGCCTTGATCAATTAGTCCTGCGAGAGAAAATCTTATGTCGGACGCCTCCAATATATGAAGCACGCCCAAGGCCTGTCTTCTGAGGCCGAAGGGATCCTGCGTACCAGACGGCTGAAGTCCTATGAGGAACATACCGCAGATGGTGTCTATCTTGTCGGCGATGCTCAGGATCGAACCTGTCATACTACTTGGGAGCGTCCCACCAGCCCTTATCGGCATATAATGTTCATGAATGGCCGTGGCAACCTCGTCGCATTCACCCGATCTTAAGGCATACTCCCTGCCCATCACGCCCTGAAGGTCTGGAAATTCACCTACCATGCCGGTAAGAAGATCTGCCTTTGAGAGATAGGCCGCCCGTTCGACCAGCGCCACCTTCTCAGGCGCGATCCCCCTGGCGAAATATAGGGCAAGGGACTTCACGCGCTCCGTCTTATCTAGCATGGTACCGAGGTACTGATTGAACACGATCCCGGAAAGTGCGTCCACGCGTTCATGAAGCGGGATCTTCATGTCCTCCTCGAAAAAAAAGGCCGCATCGGCAAGACGTGCACGTAAGACACGTTCATGGCCCTTCCTTATAATTGAATCGTCTGCCGGCCTGATATTGTTTATGGCCACAAAATTCGGCCTGAGCGCGCCGTCTCCATCAACTACGGCAAAGTATTTCTGATGCTCCTTCATGACGGTGATCAATACCTCACGCGGCAACCCCAGAAAACGCCCATCAAAGGAACCGCATACGGCACTTGGATATTCCGTAAGATTCGTATTTAGTTCGATAAGATCGTCATCCTGCAATATCGAACCGCCAGAACCAGCGACAGCCTGCATCACCCCCTTAAGAAGCATATCCCTCCTTTCGCCCATATCAACGATTACGAACCGCCTGCGAAGGGCCTCTATATAACTAGCCAGATCCGCCCTGACCTCAAAAGGCCCAGGGGCCATAAAGCGATGTCCCATGCTCATCTTCCCGCTCTCTATCCCCGCGATCTCAAACGGGATGACTTCGTCTCCAAAGAGCGCTACGACCCAACGGATAGGCCTTGCAAAACGGAAAGACGATGCACCCCACTTCATGGTCCTTGGGAAGCGTATCTTTGCCGCAAGCAATGGCAAAAAGGAGGCCAAGACATCCCTTGTCTCTCTACCTTTAATGACCTTGTGTAACACCAAGCACGGCCCTTTGCCCGTGTCTTTTATCCGTACAGCCTCTGGGCCGGCCCCCTGCGCCCTTAGAAATCCCTCGCCGGCCTTTGTAAGCGCACCATCTGGGGCAAGGGCGATATTGGCAGGAGGTCCTGTAATATCCTCTTCCCTGTCAGGCTGGCAGCTGATCAATTCACTTACAAACAGGGCCAGGCGCCTAGGGGTTCCCATGGCCTTAAGCCCCTTATAAGAAAGTCCTGCTCCCTTAAGACCTTCCTCTGCAAACTTCTCTATATCCGCCAAGGCCACAGGGATGAACGCAGCCGGCATCTCCTCGACACCTATTTCAAAAAGCAGATTCTCGGTCTTCACATCTCACCGTCCTTCAACCGTCTGTCCAGGCTCAAGATATATCCCTCGGCAACCTTCTTCGCTATTCTCCTCACACGACCGATATATGCCGTTCTCTCGGCCACGCTTATTGCCCCGCGCGCGTCAAGGATATTGAAATTGTGAGAACATTTGAGGCACTGATCATAGGCAGGCAATACAAGACCGCGCTCAAGGAGATTGATAGCCTCCTTCTCATGCAGATCAAAGAGCTGCTTCAATACCTCTATAGATGCGGATTCGAAGTTATACCGGGAAAACTCCACCTCATCCCTGTAATGTACAAATCCATAAGTAACGTCGTCATTCCACTTTAAGTCATAGACATTATCGACGCCTTGGAGATACATGGCAATTCGCTCAAGGCCGTATGTGATCTCGACCGGCACGATACCCACGTCGATGCCGCCGACCTGCTGGAAATACGTAAATTGGGTGATTTCCATACCGTCCAGCCAGACCTCCCAGCCCAGCCCCCAGGCCCCAAGCGTCGGTGACTCCCAATCGTCTTCTACAAATCTGACATCGTGCCTGGCAAGATCGAGACCAAAGGCCCTGAGGCTGTCGAGATACATATCCTGGACATCGTCAGGTGAAGGCTTGAGTATCACCTGATATTGATAATAGTGCTGGAGCCGGTTTGGATTTTCACCATAACGGCCGTCAGTAGGCCTCCTTGAAGGCTGGACATATGCCGCCCGCCATCTATCGAGGCCAAGAGATCTTATAAAGGTAGCAGGATGAAATGTCCCGGCCCCGACCTCGACGTCATAAGGCTGGAGCACAAGACAGCCCCTGGAGCTCCAGTAGTTGTTGAGTTTAAAAATAAGTTCTTGAAAATTCATGATAAATCAGCTTTCTCACACATAGACTAAAAAATCGCAGCGGGGACCTTCAGCTACATGCGAAAGACCACGTAAGACCCCTGACTGACAGACACGCGACAGATCCTCGACTGCGGCTATTGCCAAGCTGATATAGCATAAGCGACATAAAAATTCCAGGGTTTATGGTCTGTTGCAGCAAGAAGAATCAGACGGTCTCGCCGTCGGAAACAACCTTGGACGGCCACTGCTCGGCCTTTATCCCTGGCGAAATCACGCAATCTGTCCCGATTACAGAACCGGCTGGGACCTCAGCCCATTTGCCGATAAGCGTAATGCCGCCATTCATGGGCCCGGCGCATATACGATTCGAGGCAATTGTGCTTCCTGCACCTATCCTGGCCTCTTCTCCTATAATGGCCTTTTTATCGCACACGACATGCCTGACGACTGCCCCCTTCAATATGACTGTATCGTGCATGACAACCGACTGAGCGACATAGGCACCCTTCTCCACCACAACCCCAGGGGACAGGATGGAGTCTTCTACCTTACCTTTAATCACGCATCCTGGGGCGACGGAAGAATTTTTCACGTCTGCACCGGTAAGTATGCGTATAGGCGGGCGGTCATAGCCCAGACCCTCCGCCTCGAGATTCGTGACGACCCCCCACGACTCCGGATCAAGACCACTTTGATGATCCAATAGGTCCATGTTTGCATCCCAAAGGGCCTGGACGGTCCCTACGTCGCGCCAATAACCTTCGAATGGATAACAAAACAGGACCCCGTCCCTCAAGGCATTTGGAATGATGTGGTGGCCAAAGTCCTCTTCTTTTGTGGCCCTCAGGGCGGTCAAGAGATATTCAACATCAAATACATAGATGCCCATAGATGCCAGGTTCGAACGGGCCTTCTTCGGCTTTTCCTCCCACTCTGTTATGCGGCCGTCACTCCCTACGATACCTATGCCGAACTGATGGGTCAACTCCCACGGGACCGTCATCATGGCTACGGTCACCTTTGCACCGAGCCTCCTATGATGTCCGACCATCGCCCTATAGTCCATATAATAGACGTGATCACCAGAGAGGATGAGGACGTCCCGTGATGGACTTGACTCTATAAAGTCCATATTCTGCCGCACTGCATCAGCCGTACCCTTGTACCAGTCGGAGTCTTTTCCCCCCGTCCTCGGCGGAAGGATCTCTATCCTACGGGTCCTGCCGGTAAAATCCCAGGCGGCACCGGTCCCTATATGACGCATGAGGGAAAGCGGCTTGTACTGTGTAAGCACCGCCACCCTTGCAAGGCCAGAGTTCATGCAGTTTGAAAGGGCAAAATCAATTATCCTATAGATGCCGCCGAACGGCACGGCTGGCTTGGCCCTGTGACTCACAAGGACATTCAGGCGACTGCCCACTCCGCCAGCCAGGACCATTGCAAGGGTATCCCTCATATCTATCAATTACCCAATCCCTGAAGGGATTTCAGGCCCGAAGTCATAAAAATGGCGGAAGCGCATGGGAATCGAACCCACCCACGGGGCTCCTCACCCCGTGCACCGGATTTGAAGTCCGGGAGGGCCACCAGCACCCTTTCCGCTTCCAAGCTCTCTGTACGGTCTTTAAAGGGCATTGTCAAGACCACGCGGCTACATGTTTTCATTACACCTACCAATCTCAAAATTTTTAGGTAAAATATAGATACACCAAAGATTGAGATCTCTACAACCCATGAGATAAAGACGAGACACAATGAAGATAGCATACAAAGGCAGCCTCCAGAGGACGATGATTATCTATTTTCTGCTGATAGGCTTTGCTTCCTCCATTATCGGGGCGGAGTTTATCTACGATGTGCACAGAAAAGAACTCCGTTATGAGCTGATGCAGAACTTCTCGAAATTGTCCGATCATCAAATAAAACCCGACGAGGCCTTCAAACCGATTCAAAAAATCGCACAAAAGGCCGTTCTCATGGTCGTCCTCCTGCTTGTCGTGGTCCTTATCCTGCTTATGATGTTCATCAAGAACATAACCGAACCGTTGCAGCATATGATAGAGGTATCAAAACTGATCGGGGGCGGCGATCTCAGTCAGACGATCACCGTGACCGCTAAAAATGAGCTCGCCGAGATGGGAGAGGTTATAAATAAATTAACAAGCGACCTCCAGGAGATCATATTGCTCTCCAAGGGTGTCGGGACCACAGCCGATCAATTTCTGAAAAGGGTCTCGGCGGCGCTCGAGGCCGGGGAGATCAGCCATGACCGGATGGTGCAGCTGCGACATGAGATGAAGCTCCTAGGCTCCAAAACAAAACTCCTGGACGACATCGTCATGAATTTCAAATTCTATGGAATCGGCGACCGGAGAGCTGGCTAACAAATGATTCCTTATTGGTCGGCGCTCCCGACAGGCATATGTATTGCGACGATCGTCATGCTTGTGGGCTTCGGCGGCGGGGTGCTGTGGATGCCGTTTCTGCTGGTCGTGATGCATGCGGCGCCGGACACCGCAATAATCACCTCCCTCCTGATACAGACAGCAGGAACCGGCTCAGGGAGCATCGCATTCATCAGACAAAAGAAGACAGACAACCGCCTGGCCTTGGTCATGTTTTGCATCGCGGTGCCCGGCATACTTTTCGGGGCCCTTCTTGCCCATTATATCATATTGTCCCATATAGAAATGATCATTGGGCTCATATCGCTGGCGACCGCACTGCTTTTTGTAACATCGAATTGCAAATATACAGATGAAGGCGTTGAAAGGGTGGAGTTGAAAAAGGCATTTAAACACCTCTGGATCCCGGTGGTCATGTCCATAGCCACAGGGATGCTCACCCTCAACGTCGCCGAATGGCTCGTACCATCAATGCGGGAAAAGATGGGCCTGAAGGTATCGAATGCCATCGCAACGTGCGTCCTCCTGACATGCGGGGAATGCATCGTAGGGATGCTCATACATGGAAAATTGGGGGCGAGACCGGACCACGGCATAGCATCATGGGCGATACCGGGTGTCATAATAGGAGGGCAGATCGGGCCGCTGCTGGCAAAACAGATAGACGAAAGGATGCTGAAGGAGATATTTATCTTCTTTCTCACGCTCATAGGTATCCATCTCGTATACAGCTCCTATCCGATTTAAGCAGGCCTTTTGAAATGCCCAGGCGTTATATCGAGGTCGTAAATGCATCGGAACACAACCTAAAAGGGATTAACGTCTCCATACCCATAGACGAGATCACTGTAATAACCGGACCTTCAGGCTCGGGCAAATCCACGCTTGCCCTGGATGTACTCTTTGCAGAGGGGCAACGCCGCTACATCGAATCCCTTGGGATCGAGGCTAAACTTGACGTCAATCTGTGGGAAAGGCCGCATGTGGAGGAAATACGAAACCTTCCGCCACCCCTCGCCTTTGAACAAAAACCTATAAGGGCCCATCCGGCCTCCACAGTAGCGACAGCCTCAGGTATATCACACCTCTTGAAGCTTTTGTTTGTAAATTCAGGCTCGGTTTACTGCCCGGTCTGTGGCGACGAGATACGGGCCTGCTCTCCTCAGGAAATGGCAAAAGCCGTCATCGGCCTCGGTAATGGTGCAAAGGTGAACATACTAGCCTCGATAGACATGGGTCAAAATGCGGAGCTAAATGAGGTAGTGAACCAATTAAGGCGTGAAGGACTTGCAAGGTTCAAGGTGGACGGTGCATACATAACCGCGGATGACACCTTGCCTGGCCATACTCAACCCAAAGAACTCTGCGCAGTAATAGACAGGATAATTATAAAAGACGGGATCTTCTCGCGCCTTACCGACTCCTTGACCATAGGGCTCAAATATGGCAAAGGCCGTGTGATAATTGAGGCCCTACAAGATGACTCCCCTGTACGTACATTCAAATTCAGCGAAGAGGCGACCTGCGCGAGGTGTAACATAAGCCTCCCCATGATCACCAGAAAGGTATTTTCGACACGGCATCCGGACGGCATGTGCAATAGGTGCAGAGGGCATGGCGTATCGGATAAAGGAGAGACATGCCGAGAGTGCGAAGGTACCGGGCTCGGCCGCCTTGCTTTAAATATTCGGATAAAGAACTGGCGCTATCCGGATACGATTAAATGGCTTATCGAAGAGGCACTGACACACCTAAAAGCCATCAAAGATGATACATCCGGCCTCAGGAATCCAGAGGCTGCGAAACGGCTCTGCGATGCAATCATATCGCGCATCAAACCCATGATAGACATGGGCATTCAGTACCTCCCACTAAACCGCTCCATTGGCACGCTTTCTGGTGGAGAGGTACAGAGACTCAAGATCTCCACTCAGCTCGGGCTAGATCTGACAGGCATCCTCTACATACTTGACGAACCCATGGCCGGACTCCATCCAAGGGAACAAGATGGATTGTGGAGAAACCTCGAGCGTCTCAAGGCCAAGGGAAACACCATAGTCATGGTGGAACACGACATAGATACCATAAGACGGGCGGGCTGGCTTGTCGAACTTGGACCAGGAGCGGGCGAGCTTGGCGGAAGGCTCATATATCAGGGCCAACCCGACAAGATTAAAGGATGTGCGGCCTCAAATACGGCGAGGTATCTTGACGCCGGCGTCTGTTACCGCAGGGCAAAAAGACACATACCGCACGGGGTTATCACCATCAGAGATGCAAAGGAAAACAATTTGAAAGACATAACATGCACCATACCGCTAGGCGTTTTGGCCTGCATAACTGGTGTCTCAGGCTCGGGCAAGAGTACGCTTATGGAGATACTGTACCGTGGCATCAGGACATACCGAACCAGCCGGGAAGATACACAATGGGCCATCGAGATCGCCCTGCCGGGCCTCAAATCCAAAGGTCCGAATGCAGTCATCGTTGAGCAGTCCTGTCTCGCAAAGACAAGGTTCTCAATGCCTGCGACATATATGGGCATATTCCCGCACATCAGGATGCTCTTCGCAAATACCCCGGAGGCCAGGGCCAGGGGATATTCAAGCGGATATTTCAGCCTCATGCACAAGGGCGGCAGATGCGAACAATGCCAAGGCAAGGGCGTCGTATCTATAGATCTCGGATATCTCGCACCATTTAACCCGGTTTGCGACGTATGCGAAGGCACTCGGTACAATCAAGATGCCCTCAGCATAAGATATAGGGGTCTTAACATATCGGAGGTGCTCGGGCTCAGCATAACCGAGGCGGCCCAATTTTTTTCCAGGATACCCGATATAAGGCGAACACTCCAGGTCCTTGAAAGGATCGGCCTCGGTTATCTCAGGCTCGGCCAACCCCTTTCCAACATCTCAGGCGGAGAGGCCCAGCGCCTGAAACTTGCAAGGGAGCTGTCCTCGGCATCAAGAAACCGTGTGCCGACAATCTATCTTATGGACGAACCGTCGAGAGGGCTCCACCCCAGCGATCTCGAAAACCTGATCGGCATAATAGACGAACTGATAGACCAAGGAAACTCGTTCATAGCCATCGAGCACAAGATAGAAATACTTGCGGTTTCAGACTGGATAGTAGAACTTGGGCCTGAAGGCGGGCCTGAAGGCGGGCGCATAACAGCTGAAGGGACGCCAGCGGACATCATAAGGACCGATGGCTCTTCAACAGCTCCTTATTTTATAAAATACAACAAAAAAGGCCTGGGATAAGCCCAGGCCTTTAAGATCCATCTTTCTTCGGTTCTTTTAACCCTTATGAAAGCCCGAATATCTTCATAAGCTGCGGGAGAAGCGGGTTTGCATAGAGTGCGATGAGTGCAATAACGAGTGCATAGATTGTCAGAGATTCAATAAGGGCAAGGCCGATGAACATCGTAACCGTGAGCTTGCCAGCCAGCTCTGGATTGCGGGCCGTGCCCTCGAGGCAACCCCTTGCGCAGTGTCCCATGCCTACACCACAACCAGATGCGGCTATACCCACTGCAAGACCGGCGGCCAAAAGCGAGGCTGCCATAAGCATCCCGATGTGACCGCCCTTCTCCACGTCACCATCCGCTGCCAGTGCAAGACCAGCGCATACAAGTACCATCACTACAGACAACACCGAAACCAAAGAGATCTTTTTCACGTCTTTCCCTCCTTTTTAGGAATATATTTATTGGCCTTCTTTAAAATTTCTTAAATATCGACGAGATAAAACATGAAAATTAATGCCCCTCCGCCATGGCCTCCACTGAATAGACTATGGAGAGCATCATGAATATAAAGGCCTGGATAAGGCAAACCAGGACGCCCAGGAACATGATTGGGAGCGGCGCAAGATAAGGACCCGCCAGCATGAAGAGTAGCCCAAGGAGTATCTCCTTTGAGACCATATTGCCGAAAAGTCGGATGGAGAGCGAAAGTATGCGCCCTATGTGGCTAAATATCTCTATTGGAAACATAACAGGCGCCATTGCCGGCACAGGCCCCATAAAGTGCTTGAGGTACCTGATGCCGTGGAACCTGAATCCAAGGGCATGGTAAGTGAAAATGGAAATAATCGTACAGCCCAGCGTAACATTGAGATTTGCCGTCGGAGACATAAACCCGGGGATGAGACCCATATAATTGGATATCAGGATATAGAGGGCGAATGTGGCTATCATTGGGAAGATGATCAGGGTCTTTTTCTTGTCATGTGTCTGCTCAGTTATAAAATCCTCAAGGTTGCCCACAAAGGCCTCCATGATGTTCTGCATACCGCTTGGGATCATCTCCATCTTGGTTGTAGCCATCTTTGCCAAGACAATACAGATAATAATGGCAAGGAAACTGTATTGCATATGGGGCGCAAGTATCTTTGCAAGGGTGGTATTCCCTCCATGTGCCGGCAGACCCAATGCATCCAACAGCAGGCTTAAAAACAGTAACGGATGCTCCATAACTAAACCGCCTCCTTTAAACGGACTCTGTTAATCACCATTACAACGACCAGGATATAAAAATTAATAACCGCCACTGAAAGACCAACAAACAGGCCTACTGGCGATATATAACCTGGAAATATCAGAAAGGCCGCCGTAACCGCCAGCGCAATAAGCCCCAACCTCACCGCAAGGCCGGCATAATAGACAAATATATTCCGCCAACGCACAATCCTTTTACAGTCCCTGTCAAGGCCTATGCAGTTTAGATTCGCTATAATCGCGCCGACGGCAACACCGATGGCAGCCTTTACATCGAAACAAGCCAAAAAAAAGACAAAGAGCAACCCGCTCAAGACCCAGTTTAAAAAGATAAACCTCTTTACAAATTGTCCATCAAGCCTTACTGCAAACATATCTCTAATCATCAATCATCATCCCAGACCTTGTTTTGCATAAAGGTGTCTTTATGCTGCTTGGCAGGCTTATCCTCGGATATATCGGATAGCTGCGAGGCCTCTTTTTTATCTGCCTCTTTACTGAAGCGCCTGCTCAGTATAAAAAAATTTTTCACCCCACCGCCCAACCCAAAGAAGAAACATATTATTGTCAGCCAAGGATAAGTTCGCCCGCTGAAAAGCCAGGTATCCATGTAATAACCTACAAGAACACCGGTGAACATTGAAAATACAACGGACATGGATATAGTCATGGCTACGCTCATGCTCTTGAAAAGCGAGACCAATTCTTCTTTTATACCTATGCCCGCCATCAAATACCCACCAGTTCCAAACAGGCGCTAATAATTATTATAAATGAACAGCGCTTCATTATTTGAATTATTTGTTATCATATAGACAGGCTGCTGTCAACCGATCGGAGAAAATAAATCTCAAGACATCCTACTGAAGGCAAGCTCAGCGGCCTCAAGCGTCCATTCTATCTCTTCCCATCCATGGGCAAGGGAAACAAATGCCGCTTCAAACTGAGACGGTGCCAGATATACCCCTTCGTCCCGCATGTTTTTGAAAAATTCGGCATATCGGCCCGTATCGGACCTCAAGGCGGCATCAAAATCCACAACCGGCCTGGACTGCCCGAAGAAGCAGGTCATCATTGAGCCTATGCGCTGGATCGTACACCCGATCTTCCTTTGTTCGGCCAACTCTGAAAGCCCTTCTTCCAGGGCCCTGGCCTTCTCTTCAAGTACCTCATAGACACCAGGCCTTGACAGTACATCAAGGGTTGCAAGCCCAGCAGCAACTGCAAGGGGATTGCCGGACAAGGTGCCCGCCTGATACATAGGGCCGGCAGGCGCGACATATTGCATTATCTCCTCCTTGCCACCATAAGCCCCGACAGGAAGCCCTCCTCCTATGATCTTTCCTAGACAAGTGATATCCGGCATCACGCCGAAATACTCCTGCGCGCCGCCTGGAGCCAGTCTGAAACCTGTTATCACCTCATCAAAAACAAGGAGTATACCAAACTCTTCCGTCCACTGCCGGAGTGTTGGCAGGAAGCCTTCCTGCGGCGGCACCACCCCCATGTTCGCAGGCACCGGCTCCAGGATGACTGCTGCAATGTCGTCACCCTCCTGTTCAAGGACCAATCTCAGGGCATCAAGGTTATTGAAAGGCACGGCGATGGTGTTTGCAACAACCTCCTCCGGGACCCCCGGGCTTCCAGGGATCCCAAGGGTAGCCACTCCTGAACCGGCCTTTACCAAAAATGGGTCGGCATGGCCGTGATAACATCCATCAAACTTCACTATCTTTTTCCTTCCCGTATAGGCCCTGGCAAGGCGGACGGCGCTCATGGTGGCCTCAGTGCCTGAGTTTACAAGCCTCACCTGCTCGATGGACGGAACCATCTCAACGATCTTTCTGGCAAGTGCGACCTCCTGCCACGTGGGGGCGCCGAAACTTGTGCCGTTTCCGAGCGCTGCCTCTACAGCCCCCCTGACCTCTGGGTTAGAGTGCCCGAGTATCATTGGGCCCCAGGAACAGACATAGTCTATATATTGGTTGCCATCTACATCGAATATACTCGCGCCCTCCGCACGCTCGATAAAGACCGGATTACAGCCGACTGATTTACACGCGCGCACAGGGCTGTTAACACCGCCCGGTATGACGGCCATGGCCGTCTCAAAAAAATGTCTTGAAAGACGATTGTTGTGCATATATCCTCCTTATAAAATAAAAAACGAATCTCGCATTAAATATAAAAGAATCTTAAAACAGAAAGATCAAAATAACAATTTAAAAAAGGAATGCCATGGCGAGTATAAAATTTTATGGTGCGGCCGAAACAGTTACAGGCTCATGCCATCTGTTTGAATTCAATGACAAAAAATTCCTGCTGGACTGCGGTCAGTTTCAGGGACCGTGGAAGATAGAAGAACTGAACTATAAACCACTTGGTTTTGATGCCAAAGAGATCGACGGTCTCATATTAGGACACGGACACCTCGACCACTGCGGCCGCATACCAATACTCGTAAGGCATGGTTTTCGCGGCCACATCTACTCCACCCAGCCCACCAGGGACATAGCCCGGCTGATCCTTATGGACTCTGCATACGTGCTCAAGGAAGAATTTATGTGGAAGCGGAGAAAACTCACCAGGGCAGGCATCCAGGTTGCAGGGCCCCTCTATTCAATGGAAGACGTCTATTACTCGCTCGATTTCTTCAACAAGGCAGTCAAATATGGAGAAGCGGTCGATCTCTCCGAAGACAGCCGCCTCTTCTTCCATACCGCTGACGCTGGGCACATCCTTGGTTCTGCACAGGTCTACATCGATTACCCTGGTCCGGACGGTAAAAAAAGGCGTCTTCTCTACACAGGGGATCTAGGTGACGGGCAAAGGCCTATTGTCAATGATCCGCAGGGCCCGGAAAAAGACACCCGTATCCATGCCCTCCTCATAGAGTCAACATACGGGGATAGGGAACACAGGGGTTATGAAGAATCCGTGAAGGAATTCGAAGAGGCGGTAAGCAAGACGACCCGAAACAAGGGTACGGTCCTAATCCCGACCTTCGCCCTGGAGCGGACGCAGGAACTTTTATACCACATCGGCAATATGAAAAAGACAGGACTCCTCGCAAAAGACGTCCCTGTATTCTTAAACAGCCCTCTCGCCATAGATATAACGAAGATCTACGGCAAATACTGCAATTTCTGCAACAAACCGGTCATGGAGGAGATAAAAAGAGGCAGGTCCCCATTTGTCTTTCCGGGTCTCCATCTCTCAGAGACAGTGGAGGAATCAATGGCCATACATAACGTACCCGGGCCCAAGATCATCCTTGCCGGAAGCGGCATGATGACAGGAGGCCGGATAAAACACCACCTGAAACACCTGCTCTGGAAGGAGTCAACGGCCCTCATAATAGTAGGATTTCAGGCCGAAGGGACTCTAGGAAGGAAGATCATAGACGGGGCCAAGACAGTACATATCTTTGGGGAACCTGTGGCCGTAAGGGCCAGCATCCATACGATAAACGGCTTTTCGGCCCATGCAGGAAGAAGCCATCTGGCTGCATTTGTGAAGGCGGCGACGCCCGAAAACATCTTTATTGTGCACGGCGAACCAAGGGCATCAAGCGCCCTGGCGAAACAGATCGGCGAGTATCTGCCAAACGCCAGGATATTCATACCAAAAATTGGGGAAAGATTCGAAATATAGGCGAAATATAGGCAAGGTATCGAGCGATCCGGAACTGGGTCAGTGATGATGCCGCTGGACTTCGTTGCCGCCATTTATGCGGCAGTAAAGTCCATCTTCATCGCAGCCCTCACACTCCATCTGGATACAGGAATGGCTGACACCAAAACTAGAGAGCCTGTGTTCTATCTCCTTTCTTATTATGTCGGCATTGCTTAACTTCTGATCAGCCACCTGGACATGGGCCGAAAATGCGGGGATGGCATGGGCGATCGACCATATATGGACATCGTGCACACATCGCACGCCAGGTATGCTGGAAATCGATTCCGATATCTTCCCCGCATGAAGCCCAATGGGGCTCAACTCAAGGAAAACCCACATCGCCTCCTTGACCACGCGCCATCCCCCGATGATTATGATGACCCCGACAGCGATGCTCGCAACCGCATCAGCCGGCTGCCACCCTGTAAATCTGATAACAACTGCGGCTATAATGACGCCTGCCGACGAGACCGTATCTCCAAGCACGTGGAGCCAGGCGCTCTTTAGATTTAAGTCCCCATGCCTGTGGCCAAGGATCCATGCCATGAGGAGATTGCCAAAAAGCCCTAGGACTGCGACAAAAAACATCATGGAGGGGTTGATCTGCACAGGTGATCTGAGTCTGCGATATGCCTCGGCAAAAATAAAGACAGCGATCACCACAAGGCTTATGCCGTTTATCAGGGCTGCAAGGAGACCAACCCTCTGGTAACCATAGGTGGCACGGTAATCAGAGGGCCTGGCCCCTATCAGGGCTGCGACAAGGCTCAGGCCGAGGGCAAAGACGTCGGTCAGGACATGTCCTGCATCGCTAATGAGGGCAAGGCTGTTACTTAATATGCCACCTATTACCTCTCCTGCAAGTATCAGGAGTGTGACAGCAAGGCTTAGAGACAGGCGCTTTGTCGCATTGTTCATAGCAGATATCAGCCGGCACCGTCCTACGGAGATCTTTGTTAACCTCCAGCCAGGGCCTCAAGGATCGGCGTTGCAACACCGAGCACCCCGTTTGCCGCAGCGTGTCTGACTATCTTTATGACCGCTATCAACTCTTCTTTTGTCACGCCCATATTCAAGGCCGCCCTTAACTGCGTCCTGACACATTCGTAATCCTTCGTGGCAAGCGCCGCTGAAAGGTAGATCAAGGTCCTCACCTTCGGCTCAAGGGGTGAATCCTTGTCCTCAACGCTGCCCATCGAAGACATGGCAACCTGCATGATGAGCTCAGGCGCGACATCTTTTGCATATTTAATGGCGGCAGGGATATTCTCCTCTCCCCCGAGCTTTTGAGACATCATCCCTAGAATCTGTTCAACGGATGGCATTTGATTTATCATTTTATGTTACCTCCTTATGGATTTATTTATAAAAAAAGTAACATAAAAAAATTTTTATTCAAGAATAAATCAACGCCCCACAACGCGATATATCGAAATCAAATCTCGGCTCGGGTGAACTCTATGACTGTTGACCATCTAACATGTCAGCCCTTTATAAACCCTTTATAAGCCTCAAAAATCTCATCTTCCCCACCCTCAAAACACCCCCTCCGTCTTCTATCTCTATCTCTTCAGTCGAAACCTTTCTCCCCCCGAGGCTTACCGCCCCCTGCCGGATGAGACGCCTAGCATCGGAGGTACTTTTCACCAATCCGGCATCTTTTAAAAGCTTAGGCAGATATACAGGCGCTCTGCCCGATGGGATCTCTACCGCAGGGATGTCTTCGGGTATTTCACCCTGACCGAACTGGGCCTCAAAGCCCATCCTGGCTGATTGCGCCGCCTCCTCACCGTGAAATCTCGCCACCAATTCCGCAGCGAGGTCCAGCTTTAGATCCTTCGGATGCAATCGGCCTTCTTTTATACCGGTCTTGAGATCTTCAATCACATCAAGCGGAAGGTTGCTCAACAATTCATAATATCTGAACATGAGCTCGTCGGATATGGACATGAGCTTTCCGAACATATCCCTTGGAGACTCTGTTATTCCGATATAGTTTCCTAGGGACTTGCTCATCTTGTTTACCCCATCAAGCCCCTCAAGAAGGGGCGTGGTGATCACCACCTGGGGTTCCTGACCGTATTCCTTTTGGAGGTGACGGCCGATCAGCAGATTGAATTTCTGATCCGTCCCACCCAACTCCACATCTGCATGAAGGGCGACCGAGTCATAACCCTGGATCAATGGATAGATGAATTCGTGGATACATATGGGCCTCTGCGCATGGAAACGCTTTTTGAAGTCATCACGCTCAAGCATCCTGGCAACGGTGTGTTTGGCGCAGAGACGTATCATATCTATCGACCTCATCCCCTCCATCCACTTGCTGTTGAAGGCTATCTCGGTCCTTCCCGGGTCCAACACCTTGAATATCTGTTCCCTATAGGTACGTGCATTTTCTTGGACCTGTTCACGGGTAAGGGCCGGCCTGGTCTCAGACTTGCCCGTGGGATCGCCTATAAGGCCTGTAAAATCACCTATAAGGAATATAACGTGGTGGCCGAGCTCTTGGAAATGTCTCATCTTTTGAATGAGCACCGTGTGGCCGAGATGCAGATCCGGGGCGGTAGGGTCAAAGCCGGCCTTAACACGCAATGGCCTGCCTGTCTCCACTGCCTTTTTGAGCTTTGCCTCAAGCCCTTGCTCGTCTATGACCTCTACCACCCCCCTCTTTATGAGCTCTAAAGCCCTTCTTACGTGCCGTTCCATAGAACTCCCTTTTTTTAAAGACATTCAGCCGATGCCGCCCTTAAAGGCTGACATATATAATGACGCCATCCTCGGCAAAACAGACATTATTTGGCATAATTCACAGTCCTTGTCTCACGGATCACTATTACCTTGATCTGCCCCGGATAACTCAATTCGGTCTCGATCTTCCTCGCTATATCCCTGCAAAGAAGCACGGCCTCCGCATCAGAAATCCTGCCGCTGTCCACCATGATGCGGATCTCGCGCCCTGCCTGTATAGCAAACGACTTCTGCACCCCTTGAAATGATGTAGCGATGGCCTCAAGATCAGTCAGGCGTTTCACATAACTCTCAAGCATCTCTCGCCTTGCGCCGGGACGCGCACCGGAAAGGGCGTCCGCCGCCTGCACGAGGACCGCAAGCACTGATTCTGGCCTTACGTCCTCGTGATGTGCGGCGATCGCATGGATCACCTCCTGTGTCTCGCCATATTTTTTGGCGAGATCGGCACCGATAATGGCGTGAGGGCCTTCAATTTCGTGGTCTACCGCCTTGCCGATATCGTGCAGCAGTCCAGCGCGCTTTGCCTTCTTGACGTTTATGCCGAGCTCACTGGCCATGACACCGCACAGGAACGCCACCTCTATGGAGTGTTGAAGCACATTCTGTGCATAGCTCGTGCGATACTTCAGCCTGCCCAAGATCTTGATAAGTTCAGGGTTTATTCCATAGACCCCTACATCGAACGTGGCCTGTTCGCCGGCCTCACGTATAGATGCATCAACCTCCTTTTCGACCTTCTTAACCACCTCTTCAATCCTTGCAGGGTGTATACGCCCGTCGGCTATAAGTCGCTCAAGGGCAATGCGGGCAACCTCCCTACGGACAGGATTGAAGCATGACAGGAGCACGGCCTCCGGGGTGTCGTCTATGATGAGATCAACACCGGTTACCGTCTCAAGGGCCCTGATATTGCGGCCTTCCCTCCCTATAATGCGGCCCTTCATCTCATCGTTTGGCAAGGGCACCGCGGTTACGGTCCTCTCTGCAACATATTCGCCAGCGTACCTTGCTATGGCAAGGGAGATGATCTCCTTTGCCTTTTTATCGGCAGATTCGCGGGCCTCTGTCTCGATCTTTTTGAGCATTATGCCTACCTCTTGCCTGGCCTCCCCCTCCACCTTCTTTAATAAGTAATCCCTTGCCTCCTGGGTCGACATCCCTGCTATCTTTTCCAGGTTTTCCTTTTGCTGCGCCAGCAGCGCCTCTGCCTCTCTCTCCCTTTCCTGCACCCTCCGCTCAATCTTGTGCAGTTCCTTTTCCTTGTCCCTGATTGCCAATTCCTTTTGATCTATGAGCCCTTCCCTGCGCTCAAGCTGCTGCTCCTTCTGGATGAGCCGTTTTTCCTGGGCATGCAGGTCATTCCTCTCATCTCTCAGCTCCTGTTCGATCTCCTTTTTGAGCCTGAATGCCTCTTCCTGGGCCTTTACCTTGGCCTCTTGGCGTAGTATCAGGGCCTCCTGCTCAACCTCCCGGCGCAAGGCCTCTATTTCATCCCTTGAAAGGCTAGCCGCTCCCTTGAGCTTGCGCTTGGCATATAACATCCCTATAAGCAACCCGATGCCAAGGCCTATTATTATAAAGATGATTTTATAAATGACTTCCATAGTACAGACATCCCCTTATTTATCCATGATTAGATGCAGCTTGCCCTCCAGGGTCTTCTATGGAACGATAAAGGGAAGGCCCGCCGAGAAACCGTTGAAAAGGCGGGGGTTGGATAGCTATCCTAAAGATACTTTAAGGCCTGTGAAAGATAAAATTACAAAAATGACACAAAAAGTCTTGAATATAATAAAGCCGTCGCTGGCCATAAATCCTTCCTCAAGGCTACCTTTTAAAAGGCGATCCTGTTTCGTTCCAAGCCACATTCATCATATATATAAAATCCAAATAGGATTGGGTCCAAACAAATCCCCCGCTTGTGCCGTGTCGACAGGTCGATTGAACCTGATAAAAATCAGGTGGGTAGCTCATTCACACTACTGGGAAAGAGATGTTCTCTCGTTCACGCCATGTGAAGAGGAGTCTCCCTTGTAAGGGGTGTTGGCTCAAAAGACTATCTGTCAATCACGAACACAGCAGGGAAACCTAAAAATTATTTCAATTCTATGACCGAGTCTATTTTGGCGACAAGCATCTCGGCCTTCGTTATATATCTTTCCTCCATTTCTTTTAATTTCTTTTTTGCAAGCAGGTAATCCCTGCCCATATTCAAAACAGCTAAAATCATCTTTTTGTGTGGGGCAAGCCCTCCATTTAAGATATCTTGTTCCTTTACCTTGTCATGCACATAATCGATCAATTCTTGAACATCTATTTCATTATCATACGCCTTGAGATCGTAGGACTGCCCAAAAAAATCCAATCTTATAAATAAATTCTTTGAGTTGTCATGCATTTACTTATGTACAGACATGACCTAATTAACGGATTCCGCCGATCCAGGCAATTCAGCCCCTAACTGGTCGATCTTTAAGATGAGATCCGAAACCCTATTGCGTATATCTTCCCTTTCGCCATTGAGTTTGGCCAGATTTTCCTCGACGTCGTTTAATTTTGCAATCAATTCTTGATTCTTTTTAATCAACTCTTCACGCTCCCCACGCAGTCTCTCGCAATAGCTTATCAACTGTTCAAGCTTTTCTTCCAATGTACGCAATTCTTGGTCATTATTCATATCGTTACCCCATTAATATTTTAATTTAATCTTAAAGAATCAGATACGTCAATATTGTAACATTTTAAATCTTTTACAACCCTTTATCCAAAAAAATCTTTGACATTACACCCTCGGCCCTGGCCAGGTCTTCTTTTGTATTTACACCCAAGGCCTCAAGGCTGTCCGCACAACATATAGCACCCACCTTTTCCCCTGCCGAAACTGCAATCTTGACTATATCGGTTAAATAATATTCGCCCTGGACATTTTCCGGCCTTATTTCTTCTAAGAGCCTGAAAAGCAAAGGGGCCCTTACTGCATATACCCCGGTGTTTATTTCTCTAATGGTTCTCTCGGCCCTTGATGCGTCCTTCTCTTCGACTATGGCGCAAACTCCATTATAGCTGCCTGACCTTATAATCCTGCCGTAACCAGCTGGATCTTCCGCCAAGGCCGACAAGATCGACAGGCTGTTTTGCAGATCAATATGCCTATGGATAAAAGATTTAATGGTGTCAACCCTGAAAAGCGGCGTATCCCCGTACATGATCAGGATATCACCGCCAAAACCGCCTAAAATCGGCCTTGCGCACATAACCGCATGAGCGGTACCAAGCTGCGCATCCTGCAAGACCGTCTGGCAATTTAATTTTGAGAGATACCCCCCCACAACATCCCCTTGATGACCCACGACGGCCACCCTGGTCTCTATGCCAAGCTGATCCAGCAAATTAACGACCCAAAAGATCATAGGCCGGCCGCACAAGGTGTGCATGACCTTGGGAAGTTCGGAGTTCATCCTTGTTCCCTTTCCTGCGGCAAGCAATATCGAGGCCCATTTATCGATCATAAAATATAAATCTGCAGAAAAGATAAAATCCCAATTAAATATAACAAAAAAGGCAAGCATATGCTTGCCTTTTTTGGATCATATAAATCACTTTTAGATGAACTACACCACTTTACAAAAAATGGTATTTTTAATCAGATGTGCTTACATCCTCCACGGGCATTCGTTCAGGTCGTTCTGCCCTTAGCGTTTGCAAGGTAAGATATTGTCACAACCGATTCATCTCCCTCTACAGGATATAGAGAAATAAATGACTATTGTCTCCCAGCCACCTTAAGCCGCGCCATGGCCCTTGCCAATGCCGCCTGTGCCCTTGCCACATCGATCTTTTCCCTCTGTTGTTGCGCCTCTTGGAGCCTGCGTTCGGCCCGCTCTTTTGCCCTTAATGCCCGCTCTACATCAATTTCAGTAGAAATCTCCGCCGCCTCGGCCAAAACAGTCATGCGGTTGTTGGAAATCTCACAGAAACCGCCCGATACAGCCAGACGCACGGTCTTGTTGTCGGCGTTATAGTGCATCTCGCCGACCTTCAAGGTGGACAATAGAGCTGTATGATTGGCCATCACGCCAAAGACCCCGTCAGCTCCCGGGGCTGTAACAAGATCGACTTCTTCGCTCACAACAAGTCTCGTCGGGGTGACAACCTCAAGCAATATCTTATTAGCCATATCCTTATCCGTAGCCTTCGATTATTTTATGCCTTTATTACGCAGTCTTTGCGGCCTTTTCCACCGCCTCCTCTATGGTGCCGACCATATAGAACGCCTGTTCCGGCAGCTCGTCGTGCTTACCATCGAGTATCTCGCCAAAGCCCTTAACGGTATCCTCGACCTTTACATACTTACCCTTCATGCCCGTAAAGGTCTCGGCCACATGGAACGGCTGCGAAAGGAACCTCTGACACTTCCTGGCCCTCTGCACTGTTAGCTTATCCTCGTCTGTCAGTTCGTCCATGCCCAAGATAGCGATTATATCTTGGAGGTCCTTGTATTTCTGAAGTGTCTGCTGGAGCCTACGTGCAACCCTATAATGCTCTTCTCCAAGGATATTGGGATCAAGTATGCGCGATGTGGAATCGAGAGGATCGACCGCCGGATATATGCCGAGCTCTGCGATCTGACGCGAAAGGACGACTGTACCGTCAAGATGGGCGAATGTGGTTGCAGGCGCCGGATCTGTAAGGTCGTCAGCCGGAACGTACACACATTCAACCGCTGTAATGGATCCCTTCGTCGTCGATGTAATGCGCTCTTGAAGGGCACCGAGATCTGTAGCAAGTGTCGGCTGATAACCGACTGCCGACGGGATACGACCCAAGAGAGCTGACACCTCGGAACCAGCCTGGGTAAAGCGGAAGATGTTGTCAATAAAGAACAAGACATCCTGACCTTGTTCATCACGGAAATATTCAGCGGCGGTAAGACCTGTGAGACCTATCCTCGCACGCGCACCGGGCGGTTCGGTCATCTGTCCATATATGAGCGCCGCCTTTGGAAGAACACCTGAATGCTTCATCTCCTGATATAGGTCGTTTCCTTCACGTGTACGCTCTCCGGCACCGCAAAACACCGAGATGCCGCCGTGCTGCATGGCGATATTATGGACCATCTCCATCATTATGACAGTCTTGCCGCATCCAGCGCCGCCAAACAACCCCATCTTGCCGCCTCTCGGGAACGGCACCAAGAGGTCTATGACCTTGATCCCCGTCTCAAGGACCTGGACGGTGGTATCCTGCTCCACAAAGGCTGGCGCCTTACGGTGAATAGGGTAATAAGTCTCCGAATTTATTGGCCCAAGACCATCGACGGGCCTCCCCACGACATTCATGATCCTGCCCAGCGTAGAAGCACCGACTGGTATCTTGATGGGCTCGCCAGTATCTTTAACGGGCATCCCGCGCACAAGACCGTCTGTGGTATCCATCGCTATGCACCTCACCATATTGTCGCCTAGGTGTTGTGCAGCCTCAATAACCAGATTATCAGGTTCATCGCTTATAGCGGGGTTCGTTACCAAAAGACCATTCAAAATCGAGGGCAAATGCCCTGGCTCAAACTCAACGTCAACTACTGGCCCGATCACCTGGGCTATCTTGCCGACATTTCCGGTTGTTTCAGTGGCCATCTAACACTACCTCCCGTCACACATATTTGTGCAAAAATTTTCTCTCAAATTCTAACCCTTGAGGGCCTCTGCGCCGCCGACTATATCCATCAGTTCCTTGGTTATCGATGACTGCCTGGCCTTGTTGTAAATCAATGTAAGACTAGTGATCATGTCTTTGCACGCCCTGGTTGCATTGTCCATTGACGTCATCCTGGCTGCCTGTTCACTTGCAGCGGTTTCAAGCATGGCATGCATTATCTGTACATTTATATACATCGGTAATAATTGGTTTAATATCTGCTCCGGCTCAGGCTCGTAGGTATAAGTAACGGCAGTCTTGTTGCCCTGCGCCTCGATATCTTCAAGGCCTTTCTGACTTATGGGCAGGAGCCTCTTGAAATACGGCCGCTGAACGACCACGTTTACGAATTTGCCGTAAAGGAGCTGGACTTCATCGACCATCTGTTCAAGAAAGAGATTCATGACCTCTTTGCCTGTCTGTCTCGCATTAAGCATCTGAACGTTGCTCATGACGTCAACGCTTTTATAGAGTAGGTCATATTGACTCTTGCTGAAATAGTTAACACCTTTACGCCCTATGCATGCCAAGGCCACATCGCGCCCTTCATTTTTCTGATTCTTTGCAAACTTTTCAGCCGCATTAATCAGGTTTGAATTAAACGGCCCGCAAAGGCCTCTGTCAGATGTGACGACCAACAAGAGGACCTTCTTTACAGGCCTGAACGCCATAAGGGGGAAGGCGTTAGGATTCGCCGATCCGGACAGCTCAGAGATCACGGTCGTGAACTTCTCGGCATAGGGCCTGAAGTCTTCCATCCTCTTCTGGGCCCCTCGAAGCTTGGCAGCAGCAACCATGTTCATGGCCTTGGTTATCTGCTGAGTTTTCTTGACACCATTGATCTTTATCTTTACATCCTTGAGAGATGGCATTTATAGACACCCTTTTTTATAAATTGCGATTTGCCTTAAACTCCTTGACGCACTCCTGAATCGCCGCACGCATCTTTTTGTCGAGTTCGTCGGAGATCACCTGTTTTTCTTTCAATTCATTGAATATATCGATATGTTTCTTCTCAATAAAGGCGTAAAGTTCCTGCTCGAACTCCTGAAGCGACGCTACAGGCAATTCATCAAGCAGGCCCCTTGTACCGGCAAAGAGGATAGTCACCTGCTTCTCCATCGGGAGCGGTTGATATTGAGGTTGCTTGAGTATCTCAACCAGGCGTTCGCCCCTGTTAAGTTGCTGCTGTGTGGCCTTGTCAAGATCACTGCCGAACTGCGCAAAGGCCGCGAGTTCACGGTATTGAGCCAGATCGAGACGCAAAGTACCCGCAACCTGTTTCATGGCCTTTACCTGGGCAGCACCGCCGACCCTTGAGACAGAGAGCCCGACGTTGATTGCAGGCCTTATACCGGCGAAGAAAAGCGACGGCTCAAGATAAACCTGGCCGTCCGTAATGGAAATGACGTTCGTCGGAATGAATGCAGAAACGTCACCCTGCTGCGTCTCAATAATAGGCAGAGCGGTCAGGCTGCCAGCCCCGAGCGCATCATTCAATTTTGACGCGCGCTCAAGGAGCCGCGAGTGATTATAAAAAATATCGCCGGGATATGCCTCACGTCCCGGTGGACGCCTTAGGAGCAGGGAAAGCTCACGATACGCGACAGCCTGTTTGGATAGATCGTCATAGACGATAAGGGCATGTTTGCCGTTGTCTCTGAAGTATTCGCCCATGGCACAGCCTGAGAATGCGGACAGATACTGCAGGGATGCTGGCTCGCTGGCGCTAGCCGCTACTATGGTGGTATATTCCATTGCGCCGTTGCGGCGGAGCGCCTCGGCGACCAATGCAACGGTCGCCTGTTTCTGTCCTATGGCTACATAAATACAGTAGACGTCGGTATTTTTCTGAGCAATAATGGCATCCACGCCGATAGCAGTCTTGCCGATCTGACGATCCCCGAGGATCAATTCACGCTGTCCTCTGCCGACAGGTGTCATGGCGTCTATTGCCTTAAGTCCTGTATAACACGGCTCATGGACACTCTTGCGGTCGATAACGCCGGGGGCCTTCATTTCGATACGGCGAAACTCCTTTGCCGCAATAGGACCCTTACCGTCGATCGGATTGCCAAGGGCGTCGACCACGCGGCCAAGCATAGCCTCACCCACAGGAACTTGGGCAATTCTCCCGGTCCTCTTGACCAGATCACCCTCCTTGATCCCCTCGATACTGCCCATAACGGCAACGCCCACGTTGTCCTGCTCGAGGTTAAGCGCAAGCCCCATGACCCCGCCAGGAAACTCCAAAAGCTCCATGGCCATGCAGTTTCTGACCCCGTAAACACGCGCGACGTTGTCACCAACCGACAAGACGGTACCGGTTTCGGCCAGATCAATCGTCTTTTCGTAGCCCTGTATCTGCTTCTTTATGATGTCACTGATTTCTTCTGCTCTTATCTGTGCCATTATCCCAGATCACCCCTCTCTATAGATTCTCTAAAGCCTTGAAGCTGACTTCTTATACTTCCATCCCAAACCATATCACCTATGCTGGCCACTACTCCGCCAATGATGGAGGGATCTTCTTGCAATTCCAGCGCAACCTTTTTGCCGCTGATCTTCGCCAAGATCTCGGCGAATTTCCCTTGAAGATCTTTGGGCATAGGCACTACGGTCTTGACCACCGCCCTGACGACACCCATCTCTTCATCAACAAGCTCACTAAATGACTGACATATCTGGGTGAAATTCTGGATCCTGCGGCGTTCAACTAATAGGCGCAGGAAATTAGCCAGGACATCTTCCACCTTGAAGGCCTTGATGAGCTGATTGACGATATCCTGCTTGAGCCCCAGAGGATATACAGGACTCACCAAGGCCAGCTCTACATCGGGATTCCTTGCCAGGAAAACGCTTATTTCTTTCAGTGTTGCACCGAAATCCGTAAGCTTGCCGCTTTCCTTTGCAACAAAGAAAAGGGCCTTTGCGTATCTTTTTGCTATCACTGCGCTGGTCAATTTTTAGTCACCACCCTTTCTAGATATTCGGTTATAAGACGATGATGATCCTGCTCAGTTATATTCTTTCTTATCAGATCTTCGGCCATCTTTACAGCCAGTTCGGCAACCTCTTTTTTGAGCTGATCCCTGGCCTTTGAAAGCTCCTGCTGTACATAGAGCTCAGCCTGCGCCTTTATACGCTCGGCTGCATCATTGGCCTGCGCTATAATCTTAGCCTTTTCGGCCTCACCCTGCTCTACAAAAGACTTCAGTATCCTTGCCGCCTCTGCATCCATGCCTGAAAGTCTTTTTTCATACTCTGCATATTTGCGCTCCGCCTCCCGCCGTTTGGATTCAAGCTCATCAAACGCAGCCTTTATGGACTCGCGGCGGCCGTTCAGGGCGTCAGTGATGGGTTTGCGCAGATATTTGACCAGTACTATGACCAATATGGTAAAATTCAAACAGTGCCAGATAAAATTCATTATCTGACTGTGTGTGAGTCCGTGATGACCCTCGCCTTCTTCACCACTGGCTGCGGCCTCATGCCCTCCGGAAGAAGGAGCCTGTGCAGCAGCCTCCTTCACAAACTGAACCTGCTGCGCCGGCACTGTTGCAACATCAGGGGCAGACCGCACAGCTGCGGCCTCTTCAGCGGCGCCGGCACGATAAACAGGACCGGAAAAAACCAAACAAAAAACACATACACATAGACCAAACAGCCCGGACAACAACCAATGCAGACCCCTCCGCCCAAGCATCAAATAGCCCTCCCCAGCAGTTTTTGTGCTATCTCGGCAGCAAACATCTCGATCTTGGCGGAAAGATCCTTTCTGGTGCTGTCAATCTGCGCCGACAGCTCAGCCATTAGCCGCTGCTTTGCAGCATCGGCCTCTTTGCCGCTGGACTCCAGGAGTTCCCGCTCCATCTTCCTGGCCTCTCCCTTGAGACGTTCCTTCTCTGACTGACCGGACTTCCTTGCCTCTGCCATCTTCTTGTTGAATGAATCAAGAATCTGCTCCGCATTGCGCGCAAATCTATCGGCATCCGCCTGGATGGCATCCATCTTTGAGCGCCGCTCCTCCAAGATACGGCGGATGGGCTTAAAGAGCATGGAATTCAAGATAGCCATGAGCACCAATACGGAGATCACCTCTACCCACAAGGAAATATCTAAATTTATCATAACCCGATCCTTCCCGTAGAAACCTTTAACTCCTAAAAATGAAGCCTCATTCAGAAAGATTAAAGATGTTTCTACAACATTTAAAATGACATGTCAACGCCTTAGATGCATTTTTATTTCCCTCTTTTATCCCCCCATAAGATTTTATGCAGCTGGAGTTGCAGCCGGATATCCAGTCTGTCAGCCAATATCCACGACGCCAACTCAGCAGGATCCAAAAGCCGCCATGCCGGCGAAAAAAGGACCTGGGTATATAAAAAAAGAGAGGAATTCCTTACCAAAGCAACGGCCCATTCGTAATCATCGCGTCCGGTTATGACGAACTTGATCTGGTCTTTCATGTCGATATAGCGGGTATTTTCTTCATGCCACGCCTCTTTCATGCCACTTCCAGGGGTCTTGCGGTCCACTATCTTGATCACACCCCTTGGAACACGGACCAAGGGTAGACTCCCATTCGTCTCCAACAGTACCGTCGCACCGGAAGACAGGAGGGTCTCCATAAGCGGGACAGTCTCTTTCTGTAAAAGAGGCTCCCCACCTGTAACCTCCACAAGTCCTACGCCACTTGCCTGCCATTCGGCTAGTAAGGACGCCAGTTCCCGCTCCTCACCGCCCGAATAGGCATAGGTCGTATCGCAATAATTACACCTCAGGTTGCATCCCGAGAGGCGGATGAAAAAACAAGGCCGGCCCGCAAAGACACCTTCACCCTGTAGGCTCAAAAAGGTCTCAGCAACCAAAAGTGGCACCGCCGTCTCCTAAGGCTCAACGTATGTAACACCTGTCATGGGCGTCTCACAGACCGTCACCCGCAGGAGTCTTACGCCCTTGAACCCTGAAATGACACCTTTGACCATCTTGTATATATATTCAGCAAGTCTCTCGGAAGACGGATTGTATGCCTTAAATGCAGGATGATCGTTTAGATTAGTATGATCCAATCCGGCCAGCACATCGTGTACGGACTTCTTTAGATCACGAAAGTCTATGCCGACGTCTATCTCATTCAGCCCTTCAGCCCCCACCACCACCTCTACATCCCAATTATGTCCATGGAGGTGTTCACAATTCCCGGGATAATTTCTGAGGTAATGCGCTGCTGAAAAGTGGGTCTTGATGAATATCTCAAACATGCCATTGCCTCCAATACATCGATCAGATCTTCAAACGGTCCCTCGGCCCGAATATGGCCGACCCGACACGCACGATAGTAGCGCCTTCTTCTATGGCCGTTTCAAAGTCGCGCGACATACCCATCGACAGCTCCTTTATAAAGACGCCAGCCTCCTCTGAGACCTTGTCCCTGAGCTCACGAAGCGCCCTAAACCATGGCCTTGCATCCTCAGGGTCGTCAGTCCATGGCGTTATGGTCATAAGACCCGAGACGGCAAGGTGTGGAAATGCAGCAAGCCCCTTCAAGAATTCGTCAAGCCTACCGGGCGGCACGCCGAATTTGGCGACGTCTTCTCCAATATTCACCTGGATGAAAACGGATAGCCTCCTGCCGCTGGCCCTGGCCTTGCTATCGAGGACACTGGCCAATTTGATGCTATCAAGCGTCTCGATGCAATCAAACAGACCTACAGCCGGCCCTGCCTTATTGGTTTGAAGATGACCTATAAGGTGCCAACTCACCATTGGGTGACGGCTGGCAAGCAAGCTTATCTTACCCCTTGCCTCATTAACGTAGTTTTCGCCGAAAAGCGTCTGTCCTGCAAGAATCGCCACCTCGATTGCATCTGGAGACACGGTTTTCGTCACAGCCATAAGCCTGACATCGCCGGGATCACGCCCGGCCCTCAATGCAGCCTCCGCCGCCCTTGCCGAGATCTCCTTAATGCGCCCCGCTATCAATTTATTATCATATGACATAATAACAATGAAACCTTGAGACCTCTCTGGATTGCAGAAACCTAAAAGGTCAACTCAGGCTGGCGGCCCGATAGATAATCAACCATGGCCCTCATCTCTCTTAAGGGTATCTGACCGGGTGCGGTCTCTGCACCGCCCGCCGGTGATGCAAAGGTCAGATATGAACCGAGGAAGACACACGCAAGCCTGCTCGCCCTGCCCAAAGGCCCCATTGCAAAGGCTATCAAGGGGATGCTGCCCGTCCTCCCCGACGGCCGCCTGAAATAAAGCGACAGGACACGTCTCACATCGTCCTCAGACCTCGCCATAACCGCTATCTTTGCGATGTCCGCACCTATATCGCACGATTCCTCAATAGCCCTTAAAAGGAGGCTGTCGTCCGGGGTGCCGGAAAAGTCGTGAAATGAGGCAATAACCTTACAACCGCAACGCCTGGCCTCTTTCAATATTGACGAACGGATGCGAGGCTCGGCCCTTAATTCTATATCAATAAACTCCGCTCCGGATCTTGCAGCTTCGAGCAGTGGTCTCAACCTGTCCGCTTCATCCCCTGAAAACCCTCCCCCCTCCCAGAAAGGCCTATTGGTAAAGATAAGCGGCAACGGGCTGTTTTTTATCAGCACCCCTATATCAAGGCGTTTGGTATCTGAAACGGCATCAAGCCTTATTTCGGCGAGATCGGCATAGGGGGTGGAGTCCTTAAGCGCCTGTAACATGGCCTCCACTGAAGACCCTGAGAGCGAGACACATATCTTCGGGCCTATCTTTCTATCAGGGTCCTTCACGCCCAGTCCATACATAGGATTGGAGCCAACGGGGATGTCATCTTAATATGCATCGGCCACCGTGGCCACGCTGTTCAGATACGCCGAGATGGCCTTGTCATAACGATATGTGACCTCAAAAACCTTCTTTGCAAGCCCAAATCTTGTCGCAAGTGTTGTCGAGCCGCTGTTGGCCCTCATCTCATCAAGCACTTTCCCATAGTCAGCAGGATCGACCACCACGGTCACATATCTGAAATTCTTGGCGGATGAACGGAGCATGGCCGGGCCGCCGATGTCTATGTTTTCTATAGCCTCTTCAAGCGTGACGCCAGGTCTGGCCACAGTCTTTTCAAAGGCATAGAGGTTTACGACCACCATATCTATGGGCGATATCCCGTTTTCCTCCATCTGACGCACGTGGACGGCATTATCCCTTATGGCGAGGATACCGCCATGAACCCTGGGATGAAGCGTCTTCACCCTCCCATCCATCATCTCAGGAAAGCCCGTTAGCTCGGATACATCCCGCACGCTGACACCAGCCTCCCGAATCGCCTTGGCTGTACCCCCGGTAGAAATAACATCTACGCCCATCCTGCCGAGTTCCCCGGCAAACGCCGCAACGCCGGTCTTGTCTGTCACGCTTATTACAGCCCGTCTTATCTTTACCAACATCGCCATCACCGAGACCTCTGTCCGAATAAAATCCTGCAATAAAACAATAAAAATGGTCGGGACGAGAGGATTCGAACCTCCGGCCCCAGCGTCCCGAACGCTGTGCTCTACCAGACTGAGCCACGTCCCGACCGGAAATGACATTTATATAGTCTCCCGAACATATTGTTGTCAACCTGAATGATTGATGGTCTCGTAAAAAGACCTTGTATAGAATGGCTAAGCAAAAATCTCAAATGCAAGGCGTGAAAATCCTGAGGAATGAGGCGTACCTCCTGTACGCCGCAGTGACGAAGGATGCAGCGCAAAACGGCGGTTGGCGACCTTTTGTGACGCCATCAAGGATTGAAAAACATGCCCGCAGCTGGGCAAACATTTCCCTCATGACAACGACAAATTAACAAAATCTGCCACAACACCTTGATTTTTATAAAAATCACGATTGAGGCACAGTTATTGCTATTTAAATTAGCCGAGGGAAAGCCCACCCTTAAAAAAACAAATGGACATACGCCATGCAAATACTGCCACAAGTTCTTGATATCCAGATAGACGCCGTTTCGCCGGGCATAAAATCAGACATCACAGCAATGACATCCAATAGAAGTGACAGCCCATTTCAAGACCTCCTGAGGACGAATCAAAGGGCTGATACAAAAGTGGCGAACCAGCCATGGGATCAAAACAAAAAGGCTGCATCTTCATCATCCCCTATGGCTATGGCCGCTAACCAGCCCTACGGACAAGATGCCGCAAAGTCACCAGACAAAAACGGCCCATCCGAAGCCGGGTCTTCTTCCGGCAAAATCCCCAAAGACACAGAGACGGCCCGGACAAACCAAGGTACAGCGGTACAACGGGCTGGAGAAATTGCGGGCAAGACCGATGAGACCAAAAAAGATGATAAGGCTGATAATGGCTGCATGGATACCACGGACATTATCCTTGCAGCGATCACCATTGGACAGCAGGGTGTAACTGTGAAAAATGTCCAGACAACAGATCATGTTCAGGGCGGCAATGCCGAACCCGGCATGACAAAGACTGTATCAACAAAAAACGATCCCATCCCCACAGATGCAACATATATACAGGACGATATGCCCTCAGGTCTGCTGAATGCATCGCCCCTGGCAACACAAGCGGCATCTCTTATGCAACAGCCTGCGGCACAGACATCGGCAAGAGGCCCGGCCAGTCAGAATGTATCACAGGAAATAATAAAGATGGCGGCAGACAAACCCTCAATGGAACCACACAATATAACGCCAAAATTACTATCAACAGACGTTGAGTTAGGCGCAATGCCGTCTATGACCGGTAAAACCAGCCAGGATACCACCCTGATACCGGATAAAGGCGCGGACCAGACACAGCAATCATCATCTCAGACCTCTGCGACATCTCTCGGCACCGCGCTGCCAGGCAAAGACCCAGCCGCTCAGACAAGCGCAACTAACAGGGTTGACAGGGTTGACAAAAATACAACCTGGTTAATGGACAACCAAGGTGTTACAAAGGCGGACAAGGCTGCCGTGACCCCGTTGTCCGCGGCAGCGGATGCAACCGGCAGCCACAGACAGATATCCGGACAGGCCAATTTGCAGGACACACAGACAGACGGCGCAGCAAATGCGGCAGAAATTGCAGTGCAACCCATTCAAGCCCCAAAAGACCAGAAGATTTCAAGGACGCCTCAAGATACAAAGGACGCCGCTGCAGCAACTCAATCCGTAACCGACGGCGGCAAGGCGTCTGGGCCAAAGATTGTAGACGCCGGCAACAGGCAAGACGGCGCCTGGATCAACACTGAATCGGACAGCGCTGAAAGGACCGCTAAACCCCAGGATGATAAGACTACAAAGGCCCAGGACCAGACACCCGGCCAACAGTTTGCTGTGGCGGCCAACAATGCCGCTGACAACACCTCCAGCGGCGTCACCCACACACACATAGAAATGATAGACAAAAAAGACCTGGCGCAGGTCATTAAAGATCAGGTCTTTTCAAACCTGAGCACCGGCGACAAACATGTGGTGCTTCACCTGGACCCACCTGACCTCGGAAAGATAAGGATTGACCTTACCATTACCGGCAATAATGAATTGAAGGCCACGTTTGCAGCCGATCACCCTGACGTCAGAAACATCATCCAGGGACAGATGGACGGGCTTAAAAGCCATCTTGACCAAAAGGGTTTCAATGTCACGCAGCTCAAGGTCGACGGCGGTACCCAGACTAACTTCACCTCCCTTGATCAGGGAGGACAAGGCGACCCAGGCAACTGGGCACAGGAGGTCATCAGGCGACCCTTTTCAAGAAATGATACAGGAAAGGATGATATAAACGCCACAACAGACGGCCTTGCACAAAACGCCTCTACGGCCCGGTACGGGACTCAAAACGGTGGTATCAATCTAATAATATAAAAGAGGTATATTATGACTACAACCGCAACAACTAATATCTCAAATACACAGACGCCGTCAACCACCCAAACACCCAACTTCGTCGATCCAAATACCCGCACCACGCTCACCAAGGACGACTTCATGAAGCTCTTTGTCACGCAACTGGAGTATCAGGACCCCATGCAGCCGCTTGACACCGGACAGATGGCCACCCAGATAGCCCAGCTGAACATGGTGGATCTTATGTACAAAAACAACGACGCCATCAACAAACTGGTGGCAACCGACAATCAGCGCATGAAGATCGATGCCATAGGCTATCTCGGCCACGATGTCAGGTACACCGGCAACAAACTCGAGGTCGGCGCCAACGGGCCGAATCCCTTCGATCTAAATCTGGACAACGCCTGCACATCATGCGTGGTCACTATAAAAGACTCAAACGGGAAGCTTATAAAGAGCTGGGACATGGGCCCGCTAGGCAAGGGTTCGCATCCGCTCAATTGGGACGGGACAGATGCGACCGGGGCGAAGGTGCCAGCCGGGGACTATACGGTCACAGTCGATGCAAAGGACGACAAGGGCAACGCCGTAAACGTTACCACCCTGACCACGGGCACAGTCTCGGCTATAAGCTATCAGGCGGACGGGACGCCGCAGTTCAATATCAAAAACGGCCCCACGATATCCATAAACGACATCCAGACAATAAATGGTTAAAAATAAAAAAGGAGATGCAAGATGTCACTTACAAGTTCACTTTATTCAGGGGTAAACGGGCTGACGATCTTCGGTAATGCCATGCAGGTCATAGGAGACAACATATCAAACGTAAATACCACGGGCTTCAAGGCCTCCCGCGCCACCTTCCAGGACATCATGGCCCAATCCATAAATACCGCCCGAGGCGGCTCTCAAGTAGGCAGAGGGTCAGCCATGGCTGACGTCGCACCGATATTCCAGCAAGGATCGTTCGAGAGTACGTCCTCGCCAACAGATCTTGCAATCGCGGGAAACGGCTTCTTCGTGGTCAAAAACCCAAACACCGGCAACACCTACTACACAAGGGCCGGCCAGTTCAGGACGGATCAATACGGCAACCTCGTAAACCCGGCGGGCATGAGGGTTCAAGGCTGGAAGATGGACCCGGATAAGGCCCAGATAGTTGGCGCGCCTACCGATATAAAGATATCGAGCACCTCCCCGCCGGTTGCAACCAAAAAGACGACTGTGGCCGTCAACCTGGACAGCACCACGGTCGGCCCGTCGCCAAGCCCCCTCACATGGGACGGAAGCGGCACCCCTGCCGACCCAAACGGAAAGATGGCGCAGGGCACCAATTATCAATACAGCACCAGTCTGAACGTCTATGACAGCCTTGGAAACACCCATACAATAACGATATACTTCGACAAAGCCGACACCAATGCGGACGGCAAATGGAACTTCCTGGTCGCAATGAACCCTAATGAAGACCAGAGCGGCGACACCAATCCAAGCAGGGGTGAACTCATGAAGGGCCAAATCACGTTCAACGCCCAGGGCAACATAGACAGTTCAAATACGAGCATCACCATAACCGGCCTGCGCGATAATAACGGCGAATGGATCACATCACCCGCTATTGACCAATACATGGATACAAATGGATATCTCAAATTCAACGCCTATTTCCTGCCGAAGACCACTGGCGGTCCGACGGATCCAGCGCTCCAGACCATAGATCTGGACCTCGGCACCCAGGCGCAGGTTACGACCGGCGGCACCACTCCGGCCGTAACTGCGATAGACAAATGGAACACCGAGGCGATCACCACGACCCAGTACGCCGCACGGTCTAGCACCATATTTTACGACCAGGACGGCTTCGCCTCCGGATTTCTTGAGACACTGAGCGTGGATAACGATGGAAAGATCTCGGGCAGTTACTCAAACGGGCGTATTGTTCCGCTAGCGCAGCTGGAACTTGCCCGCTTCAACAGCCCGACCGATCTATCCAAGGCTGGCGGAAACCTCTGGCAGCAGACCACCGCATCAGGCGCGCCGATCACAGGCCCGCCGAATACAAATGGCCTCGGGTCAGTCACAGCCAACGCACTTGAACAATCCACCGTGGACATCGGCACTGAGTTCGTCAGGCTCATTACCACACAGAGGGCGTTTCAGGCGAACTCAAAACTGATAACCACCACCGACCAGATGTTGAGCGAGCTCCTGAATATGAAACAATAGTAATCAGCCACGAAAAGCCACACATTCCCTTCCCCCTTGATGCTGAGGCAGGGAACGCTACCTCCAGCGTATTCCTCTCTCTTCTTTGATGAAGAGGACCAGGGCGAGGGTGAAATAAGATCTCATTTTTTTGGCCCCTCTTTCATCGAGGGGCCTTTTTATCCTTGAAATCCACATGTTTTTTGGCTAAAAGTATTCTTTTAATGCCTAAAGGTAAGAATAAAACCTGCCAGACGCAGGGGTCTTTTATGGGAGAATACCATGCCGAAAGGTCTAAAATGGAAATTTTTACTGGTCGCCGCACTTACAATCATATCAGCGCTCATTGTCTATCCGTCCTTCTCGAACAACGTCCCTGACTGGTTTAAAAAATACCTCTATAGCGAAGGGTTGAAGCTGGGGCTTGATCTCCAGGGCGGCATGTATCTCACGCTACAGGTGGATGTGGACCAGGCGGTCAAAAACGCCGCGGAACTCGCGGCAAAAGACCTGAAAGACACCCTTGGGCGGAAACAGATCACGGTCGTGATGAAACAGACTGCAAAGCCGGGTGAAATAACGTATCTGCTTCCAAATGCCGAGTCCCTTGCCAGAGTGGAGGCCATAATCAAGGAGGAATTTCCAAACCTCCGGATAACAGGGGAAAGGCAGGAGGGAAACTTCCCTGAGATCAGCATAGGCCTCTCGGCCCATGAGGAAAAATTCATCAGGGACAACGCGGTCGACCAGTCCCTTGAGATCATACGCAACCGGATCGACCAGTTCGGCGTTGCGGAACCGGTCATCGTAAGACAAGGGTCGCAAAATATAGTAGTGCAGCTCCCCGGCGTAAAGGACCCGAAAAGGGCCATAAATCTCATCGGACAGACTGCGCAGCTAGAGTTCAAGTTGGTGGACGATGAAAACAGCGCAGGGCTCGACAGACTCGTAAGAGAAGCGGTCGAGTCAGGGAGGCTCTCACCTGACTACGATACGAAGGCCTTAAATGATGCACTCAAGAACGAAATCCCGAAGGATGACGAGGTCGTAGTCCTGAAGGAAAGGGAGTTCCAAGAGGAAAGAGAGAGGAAAAGACCTCTACTTGTCAAAGCGAAGGCGGTGATGACAGGGGATGCGGTAAAGACGGCCAGGGTGCGCGTAGGGGGACAATTCAACGAACCCTATGTCGAGCTCGAACTCACTGATCGCGGGGCCATGCTCTTCGAGAAGATAACGGGGAACAACGTAGGCAAACGCCTTGCGATCATCCTGGATGGCGTTGCGCGCTCGGCCCCTGTGATCAGGGAGAGGATAGCTGGAGGGAGCGCACAGATCACCGGTTCCTTCACCTACGAAGAGGCATCCGACCTCGCTATCGTCTTGAGGGCCGGCGCCCTCCCAGCGCCGGTGCACATCATCCAAAATGTCACCGTGGGGCCGTCGCTCGGCAAGGACTCCATACAAAAGGGGATAACGGCAGGACTTATCGGTGCGGCCATGGTCATCATGCTCATGCTGATTTACTACAGGCTCTCCGGCCTCATCGCAGACGTGGCGGCTGTCATGAACATACTCTTTCTGATGGCCGTCCTTTCCCTCCTGCATGCGACACTGACGTTGCCCGGCATTGCTGGTATCATACTCACCATAGGCATGGGTGTTGACTCAAACGTCCTCATATTTGAACGGATGAGGGAGGAGCGGGCGTTGGGCAGACCGCTCAAGGCCTTTATAGACGGCGGCTATGACAAGGCATTCTGGACCATCGTCGACGCACACGTGACCACACTCATAACCGCCTTCGCCCTGTTTCTCTTCGGGACCGGCCCGATCAAAGGCTTTGCTGTCACGCTCTCGGCAGGCATCATCATAAACCTCTTCACAGCCATCTTCGGGACAAGGATCGTCTATGACTTCATCATCGCCAAAAACGCCATAAAGGACATACGGTTCCTGAGGATCATAAAAGACACGAATATTGATTTTATCGGCAGACGCAATATCACATTCGTCATATCAGGGGTGCTTGTCGCCCTCGGACTCCTGGCCTTTGTGCAGATTATGAGGGGGGATGCCAACCTAGGCGTCGACTTCGCCGGTGGGACCATGATCCAGTACAAGGCGGACAGGCCCTTCAGGCTCGATCAGGTGCGCCAAGCCATGGAAAGCGCCGACGTAAAGGACTATACGCTTCAGGATGTCCCGAGTGAAAACGTGCTCATAGTCGAGGTCAAAAAATCCATGACAAGGGTGGAAAGCATCGAGGAAAAGGTCACAAACGCCCTTTCAAGGGGCGTTACCGGTACAAGGTTCACGGTTGAGAGTAAGTCCGAGATAGGCTCGACCGTAAGCCGCGACCTGAGAAACAAGGCCCTTGTCGCCATAGCCATCTCGCTTGCAGGAATCCTGGTCTATCTGGCGTTCAGGTTCGATTTCAGCTTCGGCGTCGCGGCCGCTATAGCCACCTTTCATGATGTCCTGGCCGTCCTCGGCGTCCTATATCTTCTTGGCAACGAGATAACGCTCCTGATAGTCACCGCGCTTCTCACCCTTGCCGGCTACTCTCTTACGGACACGGTCGTTGTCTTTGACAGGATCAGGGAGAGTATTAAACGCTATCCGAAGCTGACCTTTGCTGAGATGATCAACAAGAGCGTAAACGAGATGCTCGGACGGACGATCATGGCCTCAGGGACCACACTCCTCGTCACCATAAGCCTCTTCTTCTTCGGCGGCGTCGTGATCCACAGCTTCGCCCTTGCGCTCATGATGGGTGTAATCGTCGGGACATACTCATCGGTCTTTGTGGCAAGCCCAATTGTATATCTATGGCACAAGGGCCAGGCCCCCCTTAGAAAATAAATGGATCAGCTAAAGATAGAAGGTGGGCACAGCCTTAAGGGCGAGGTCAGGATAAGCGGCGCGAAGAATGCAGCCCTGCCAGTCCTTGCCGCAACCATCCTGACCGGCGGCCCATTCCACATAGACAACTGCCCGAGACTCAGGGATATAAACACGTTCCTGACCCTTCTCAAGGGCCTTGGGGTGCATGTCGCTGAAATGGAAAGGCCCTTGCATGTGTCTGAAGGTGTCTATTATACCGACAAGGAGGTCATGGGCGGCCTCTACTCGTCCTGTACAGTCGATACACAGGACGCCCACTGCCAGGAAAGGGAATGGCGAACGTCCTCGGACCGGTCGGCTAAGGACATCGGGAAAGACGGATATAAATATATCCGTACGCTTCATATCGACTCATCAGATCTTTCAGGCCTGGAGGCGGCCTATGACCTGGTCCGCACCATGCGGGCATCCATACTGGTCCTCGGGCCCCTTGTCGCGAGGGCCGGAAAGGCCCGCATCTCGCTTCCCGGCGGCTGCGCAATCGGGGCAAGGCCGATCGACCTCCATCTCAAGGGCCTTGAAAAGATGGGTGCACGTCTCAAACTCAAAGGCGGCTATGTCGAGGCCTCTGCATCCAGACTTAAAGGGACAGAGATATATCTTGATACCCCTACGGTCACAGGTACGGAAAATCTTATGATGGCCGCCACCCTAGCCAAAGGCAAAACAGTACTTAAAAACGCTGCGCGTGAACCTGAAGTAGTACACCTCGGCGAGATGCTGAATCTTATGGGGGCGCGCATAAGCGGCCTTGGGACGCCGACCATAACAATAGAAGGTGTAAATGATCTCAGACCGGTGGCATGGCGCATTATTCCGGACCGCATAGAAACCGGGACATACATGATGGCGGTCGGTGCAGCAGGCGGAGAACTTACACTTAAAGACGTACGGGCCGAGCATCTCCAGGCAGTCATCTCAAAACTCAGATGTGCAGGCCTTCAAATCAATGCATCCGGAGATCAAATTTTTGTCAAAAAGAAGGGACGGCTTCAGAGTGTTGATATCAAGACACTGCCTTACCCAGGTTTTCCAACTGATCTCCAGGCGCAGATAATGGTCTTGATGTCCATGGCTGAGGGTCTGAGCGTCATAACAGAGACCATATTCGAAAACCGCTTCATGCACGTGGCCGAGCTCCAAAGACTCGGCGCAGATATAAAAGTTGAAGGCAGAAGCGCTATAGTACGCGGGGTGAAGGAGCTTAACGGCGCACCGGTCATGGCTACTGACTTGAGGGCCAGCGCATCTCTAGTGCTTGCAGGCCTTGCCGCAAAAGGGATAACTACAATTTTAAGGGTTTATCACCTTGACAGGGGCTATGAAGATATGGAGGGAAAACTTTCAGCCGTAGGTGCAAGAATAAAAAGAGAAAGGATAGACATAACATAAATTAGATAACACGTATAAAAATAGTTTGCCTCCCTTACTCTCTTCTCAGATCCGCCTCCACCATAATCTCCAATAGACGGCTGAAGGTGGTCTGGGGCCGCCAATTCAGTTGTCTCTGAGCCTTGGAGGCATCACCAATGAGCAGTTCCACCTCTGCAGGCCTGAAGTATTCGGGCGATACCTCCACCAGCACCTTGCCGGTTTTCACATCCCTACCCTTTTCATTCACACCGGCACCCTCCCAGGCTATCTCATATTCAACGGCCTTAAAGGCGCACTCGATCCACTCTCGCACCGTGTGCGTCTCACCGGTGGCGATCACATAGTCGTCAGGGCTTTCCTGCTGAAGCATACGCCACATAGCATTCACATATTCAGGGGCATAACCCCAGTCCCGCTTGGAATCCAAATTGCCCACGACCACCTTGTCCAGCCTGCCCCTTTTGATCTGCGCTATGGCATGAGTGATCTTGCGCGTGACGAACTCCAGACCGCGAAAAGGGGACTCGTGATTAAACAGTATGCCCGAACAGGCAAACATGCCGTAGGATTCCCGGTAATTTACGGTCATCCAGTGGGCGAAGAGCTTGGAAACTCCATAGGGACTGCGCGGATAAAAAGGGGTCTTTTCGCTCTGGGGCACCTCCTGCACTCTGCCAAACATCTCGGAGGTGGAGGCCTGATAAAAGCGAGCGGATGGGTTGTAAGTGCGTAGGGCCTCCAAAAGCCTCAAGACCCCCATGGCGTCTATGTCTGCTGTCAAAATGGGCTGATCAAAGGAGACCTTCACAAAGCTCTGGGCCGCCAGGTTATAGACCTCGTCTGGTTTGATCTTTTCGATGGTGCGCAAAATGTTGGTGAGCTCCAGAAGGTCCATATAGACTATCTTCACATGGGACTCGATGCCCAGCTCCTTGAGCCTCCAGTTGCTGGAGTCGCCGCTTCGCCTGTCCGCGCCATAGACCTCATAACCCTTTTCCAAAAGCAGTTTGGCAAGATATGCGCCGTCTTGGCCTCGAATACCTGTTATCAGTGCCCTCTTCATGATACACCCCTTTCGTTCTTTTGTTTTAAACGTTTTCTTTTTTGCGGATCAAAAATGAGATTGAAGACCCATGCCTCTTTTGATAGACCCAGTAAATAGTTAAGTCATTATTGTATTCTACATATTCTCAGGTCCATATCAATGGCCGAATATGACAAAATAAAAACAAATATGCTTGTCCCTCAGGTGAGCACGCCTGAGCAGAGGTAGATACTGTAGGCAAATGGAGAGTCGTGGTCTGGCAGGGACGGCTTCATGAGCCCGGCAATATCACGGTGTAAATGAGAATCGTGGCCAGGGGCTGAAGGACCGTCCAGGCAAGACCGAACTGAGTATTCCGATAGCGGACATGAAAGTCCAGCTTGACATTGGCGAAAATAAACTCACACAAGGCCCAGGCATCTCGAAGCATACGTAAGGAGAGCACGTGTCTACACCACCTCTTCAGCAGCTATTCGTTCTATTTCATAGGTCTTGAAGGCCTTGATGTGCGAATACCTTTGGGCCAACAGGTCCTCTATCTCAGGAGAAAAGGCATAGCCAACGATAAAACCCTGCACCGGCATCTTGAAGTGGTCGCTCAGGCGCGAAAGCATTGCATCGAACCGCTTCAGGTCTTTCTTGCCCGGATGGGCCTTACACTCTCCCACTATCAGCACCTGTTGGCCATCCTTTATGGCCTCCATATAGATGTTCACCTCGTCAAAACTGTCTTTGGAATAGCGTACGTTTTTCCGCTCCACAATCTTGGGCATGGCACCGTATACCCTGGGCACAAAACGATGCATGAAAGGCATCAGCTTATCTTCTATACCATAACCAACGGCCATAGAAAGCCCGCCCAATTGTACCTTGATATCCTTCACCTCACCTATGAGGTCTTGCAATCTACGTTCGGTTTCTTTTTGGGCCTCCGCAAGCTCAGCAACAGTCTGTTCCAAACGGTCCAAACGCTCTTCCGTGCGCTTTTGGGCCTCCGCAAGCTCAGCAACACGCTGCTCTGTGCGCTTTTGGGCCTCCGCAAGCTCAGCAACAGTCTGTTCCAAACGGTCCAAACGCTCTTCCGTGCGCTTTTGGGCCTCCGCAAGCTCAGCAACACGCTGCTCTGTGCGCTTTTGGGCCTCCGCAAGCTCGACGACAACGGCTTTCAGCTGAGCAAAATCCTGCTGAGTCACGGTGTTTTTCAGGTCTTCGTAAATCTGCCCCAGAATATTGGTAAGGGTCTCGGCAGCAGCCTGATCCATTCTGGCCATCAGCTCCTGATATATCTTAAAGGTGTTCAGCATAAAACCTCCCGACAAAAAAACTATTCAAACGCCCTGCAACCGCAAGCTAAACAGCCCTGCTCCTGGGCGTTCACCCTATTCACCCTTCTGAAGCAGCATACTCACATCAAATGTATCGCTCAGGCAGGCAGATGTCAAACACCAGGGCTGACTGCCGAAAATATCGACCTCGAACTTGTCTGCATCCCGATAGTACATCAGGCGGAGTCACCTTCTGCTGTGCTCGCGTGCTTTAAGAGCTCGCCAAAAACAAGGTTTCCAGCACGAAATAGAGCCTTCGTGTGGTGATTGGGTTATTGCGATACCGCCGGTAAAGAGCTCTCTATTTCTAGAAAAGGCATCAGCCCCAATGTGTCCAAAAACAGGGATTCCGAACCTGCAACGATGCGCCTCGTTCCTCAGCACATCCTTGTATTGTGAACGTGTTGTTGCTTTACTCGGGTTTGACCGAGAGAGAAGACCGGACGCCGTGCGCATCCTTGAGCTGAAAGCTCGCCGCGTAGATAATGCGCCGGTCTTCCCCTTCTTTTTGCGAGAAATCGGACAGTATCTTTGGCCCGGCATAGCCGGAAGCCCGCATTTACAAGGTTGATTGCGCGAGGGATTA
>NZ_JBMFRG010000008.1:0-45262 GCF_049968175.1 Dissulfurimicrobium sp. | reverse complement strand
TAGAGGTAGAAAGGGCTCTGAGGGTACTTGATGGTGCAATCCTTGTGCTTTGTTCTGTTGGTGGTGTGCAATCTCAATCTATTACAGTCGATCGTCAAATGGCGCGTTATAAAGTACCTTGTCTGGCATTTGTAAATAAATGCGATAGAAGTGGCGGCAATCCCCTCCGGGTGGTTGATCAGCTCAAAGAAAAACTCGGTCATAACGCAATCGCCATGCAGATACCTATAGGGGCAGAGGCTGGTTTTGAAGGTGTGGTCGACCTTGTGTCTATGAAGGCCTTATATTTTGATGGTGCAAACGGTGAGATGGTAAGAATAGAAGATATTCCAGCTTCCTTAAGGGCCGAGGCCGAGACAAAAAGAGAGGTATTGATTGATGCGGCATCCATGTTTTCTGATGAGCTCATGGAGGCCGCAATTGAAGGCCATGTAACAGAAGACATGATAAGGGACGCCGTGAGGCGCGGTACCCTTCAAAGAAAGATTACCCCTGTATTTATGGGGTCGGCCTATAAAAACAAAGGGGTTCAACCCCTTTTGGATGCGGTTACTTATTATCTACCCAGCCCGGCCGAGGTGGAAAATGTTGCTCTTGATATGTCTAGGGATGAAGCCCCTGTCATCTTGGAATCTGACCAGGAAAAGCCACTGGTGGCCCTCGCCTTTAAGCTCGAGGAGGGTAGGTATGGCCAGCTTACATATATCAGGGTGTATCAGGGCACCCTTTCAAAGGGCGATATGATTATGAATTCCAGGACGGGTCGCAAGGTAAAGGTTGGCAGAGTGGTGCGTATGCATGCCGATCAAATGGAAGACATAGATTCCATTCCTGCAGGTTATATAGGCGCACTTTTTGGTATAGATTGTGCCTCTGGAGACACCTTTACCTCACCCGATATAAACTATACTATGACCTCTATGAACATACCGGAACCTGTTATTTCCCTTGCTATAGCCGCAAAAGACAGCAAGGCCCAAGCGAATCTATCCAAGGCCTTGGCTAGATTCACAAAAGAAGACCCCACTTTTAAGGCGTATATAAATCACGAAACTGGTGACACTATTATATCTGGTATGGGCGAACTACATCTTGAAGTCTATATAGAACGTATGCGCCGTGAGTATGGAGCCGATGTCACCACTGGAATGCCACAGGTCGCCTATAGAGAAACCATTACCCAACGCGGAGATTTTAATTATACACACAAGAAACAAACAGGTGGTGCAGGTCAATATGGCCGAGTGGCCGGTTATATGGAACCTACAGAAGATGGCGAGGAGTTTGTTTTTGACAACCAGATAGTGGGTGGCGCCATTCCTACCGAATTTATATCTTCATGTGAAAAGGGTTTTAGGGCCGGTATGGAAAAGGGTCCGCTCCTAGGTTTCCCTGTGACTGGAGTTAGGGTGGTTATAAACGATGGTCAATCCCACTCGGTCGATTCGTCCGATATGGCCTTTCAGGCCGCCGCAAAAGGTGCGTTCAAAGAGGGATATATGAAGGCAAAACCTGTAATCCTGGAACCTATAATGAAGGTTGTTGTTGAGACACCGACTGAATTTCAGGGTGCGGTCATGGGTTCCTTAAACCAGAGAAGGGGAATAATACTTGGAACCCAAGATGAGGGCGATATGTGCATCATTGAGGCCGAGGTGCCCCTTGCCGAGATGTTTGGTTATTCCACAATTTTGAGATCGGCTACACAAGGTAAGGCACAATTCACCATGGAATTTTCAACCTATCGCCAGGTGCCGAGGAATATAGCTGAGGAACTCATGAAAAAGGCCGCTGAACAGAAGAAGAAGGCCGCTTAGAATGGTGTGTGCGAATATTATTTATCTAAACAAGAGGTCTGTCGCGATGCTTAAAAAGGACTTGATCATTAGGAACCCATTGAGACTTCTAGGGGAGAGCACAGGACAGATGCTTACAGAAGGCTGGTTCGGTGCAGTGTTGGCAAGGGCTGGTGTAGGTAAGACCTCGTTTCTTGTTCAGCTTGCGCTTGATAGTCTTCTTGGGGGGAAAAATGTCCTTCATATAAGCCTGGGGCAAGCTGTAAAAAAGGTCTGTTTGTGGTATGAAGAGGTATTTCGCAACATAAGCCGTGAGTATCAATTGGAGAATAACAATGAGTTATGGGAAGAGATATTACCTCATCGTTTTATCATGACATTTAATGCCGAACGTTTCAAGGTACCGCGCCTCGAGGAGAGGTTGGCCGATCTTACTGAACAGGGTATATTCTTTCCCCAGGTGGTATTGATAGATGGGTTGCTTTTTGATGATGCGACAAGGGATGTTTTGAGTGAACTGAAATTGGTCGCCAGGGATCATCATTTTCCGGTTTGGTTTGCTGTCAAGACGCATGGAGATGACGAAATTGAACCTGACGGCATCCCGCTGTCTGTCGCCCACACATCAGATCTCTTTGATATCATGATACAGCTTACGTCAAGGGGCAAAGGTGTTCATGTGGAACTTCTTAAGGGCAAAAAGGGTAGGATGGATACACATCTAATTCTGGATCCTGCAACATTTCTCATAAAACAGTCATGAAGTGAACCATTCCATTCTTACAGTAAGTGGGCTGGATATAGAGCTAAAAAGGAGCGGGTGTTTCGTGCCATTGGTGCGGAACACCTCTTTTTTTGTTGGGAGCAGCGAGTCTGTTTGTCTTGTTGGTGAATCAGGAAGTGGCAAGACGGTGACAGCTCTTGCCATTATGGGGCTTTTGCCATTATCTTTTCGAATAAAATCAGGCTCGATCTTATTTGATGGGATTGAGCTTGCACGCCTGGATCAGAATAAATTAAACAGGATTCGTGGGAGGCGTCTGTCTATGGTTTTTCAAGAGCCAATGACCGCACTTAATCCTGTATTTACCATAGGATCACAGATAAAAGAAGGCATAGCCGCCCATGAAAGGCTCACCTCAAAGGAGTTGAACCGCCGGACGCTCGATATACTGGAACGGGTTGGGATGCCAGATCCCCAAACGGCGTTCAATGCCTACCCTCACGAACTCTCCGGGGGGTTGAGGCAGAGGGCGATGATCGCTATGGCGCTTTCTTGCCATCCTGATATGTTGATTGCCGATGAGCCAACCACTGCCCTGGATGTGTCGTTGCAGGCCCACATCCTTGGTCTGCTCTCGGAGTTGAGGCGTGGCTCAGGCCTTGCCCTTCTGTTTATAACCCACAACCTTGGGGTCGTGGCTCAGGTTGCAGAGCGGGTGATTATTGTGTATGCAGGAAAGATTGTGGAAGAGGCCGGGGTTTTTGACCTGTTTGACTCGCCGCTGCATCCTTATACAAAAGGACTCCTGGAATCCATTCCTTATTTTAAAGATGGTAGTGGTGGGGTTGATAGAGAAAGGCGGCTAAAATCCATTCCCGGCAATATCCCACCACTTGAAGCCATACCCCATGGATGTCCGTTCCAAGACAGGTGCGGCGAGGTGATGGATGTCTGCAGGAGGATCGAGCCCACAGAGGTAAGCACTGGGAGGGCCCACAAAGTGGCATGTCATCTCTACGGATAGCTATAGTTCATGACTGGCTTGTTTCAAGAGGCGGGGCGGAAAGGGTCCTTGAGGAGCTTTTGCGCTGTTATTCTGATGCAGACCTCTTTACCTTGGTGGACCAGCTTCCTAATAAGGAGCGAGATTTTATCCAACAAAGATCTGTTACCACCCATTTTATAAACCGTCTGCCGTTTGTAAGGGTCTATTACCGTAAACTTTTGCCCTTTATGCCCTTTGCTGTCGAACAGTTTGACCTCAGCCGGTATGATATTGTTATCTCAAGCTCCCATGCAGTGGCAAAGGGTGTTATCACAGGCCCTAATCAACTTCACATTTCATATTGTTATTCCCCTATGCGTTACGCCTGGGATATGTGGCATCAATATCTTGAGACATCTGGCTTTAAATGGCCCCTATCCCCCATCGCCGGATGGTTTCTGCATAAGATCAGGTTATGGGATGTGTGCGCAGCGAACCGGGTGGATCGATTCATTGCCATATCACATTTCATAAAAAGGCGTATCCAGAAGACGTACCGCAGGGATGCGACGGTGATTTATCCGCCGGTTAATGTGGATGCCTTTTTGCTGAGCGGACAAAGGCAAAAGGAGGGGTTTTATCTCACAGCATCGCGTCTTGTGCCATATAAGAGGGTGGATTTGATTGTCGAGGCATTTTCCGAACTCAGGGACAGAGAGCTTGTGGTAATTGGAGATGGGCCTGAGGCGGCCAGAATCAGGGCAAAAGCCGGCCACAATATAAAGTTTCTTGGCTGGGTGGACCAAGCGGTATTGATTGATTACATGCAGCGCGCCAGGGCCTTTGTCTTTGCCGCCCAAGAGGACTTTGGTATCGTGCCTCTGGAGGCCCAGGCCTGTGGAACACCTGTCATAGCCTTTGGAAGGGGCGGGGTGCGTGAGACCATAAATGGGCTTGACAGCCCAAACCCGACAGGCGTATTTTTTGATGCCCAGGACGCCGGTTCAATCCGTGACGCCGTAATGAGGTTTGAAAGGGAGTCATGCCACATAACCCCTGATGCCTGTAGGGCGAATGCTATGAGGTTTTCGTCCGGGCGTTTCAGGAGGGAATTTACCGCCTTTGTGGACGATGCCTGGATCGAGTTTAAAGGGCATTGGTAAATATATGGCATTGCTTACATGGGTTGGTGGTTTTGTCGGACATTTGTCATGGAGAGGCTTGACCACATCCCCTACTATTTGCCATGATAAAACTCGGTAGCAATAGGGTCTGTTTAGTGAAGGAAGGGTTTGTCAGCGCTGTCTTGTGGAATTGCGGGTCAACATCCCATACATATCCAGACGATACTGGATGGTTGTGGCGCGCAATAGTGTATGGATGATGGATTGACGACCACCCTTCAAGCCTTGTGCTTTGGAATGGTTATCCCATGTTTTTTGATCTTATATCCTATTTGGCGCTGAGTGAGACCTAAGACCCTCGCAGCCTTGGCCTGTATCCAATTGTTTTGTCTGAGGGCCTCTTCAAGCTCGCGGCACTCTATCTCGCACAAGGAAAGCGTCGTCTTCTGAATTTGTTGAATTTGTCTCGGCCCATCGTTCGTTTGTGTCTCAACAGCCTCTGTATTCGGGATCAATCCCGGCGTCCTCAGCATGAATGACGGGATGTCAGACGGCTGAATATAGTTTTCATCAGCCATTATCACCAGGCGCTCTATGAGGTTTTGAAGTTCCCGGACATTTCCTGGCCAGTCATAAGACATGAGTAGGTCCAGTACCTCTTTAGAAAGCCGCACATTGCGGTTGTTTTGTCTATTACTTTCCCGCAAGAAGTGCTCCGCTAGCAGTGGAATATCTTCTTTACGGTTTCTGAGCGGTGGGATGACGATTGGGATGACGTTAAGACGATAGTAGAGATCGGCCCTGAAGCTCCCATTGTCCACGGCCATATTGAGGTCTCTATTTGTGGCGGCTATCAACCTGATGTCTACTGTGATGGTTTGTGTTCCACCCAAGAGTTCGAACTGTTGTTCTTGCAATACCCTTAGGAGTTTTGCCTGCAATGAGAGTGGGAGTTCACCTATCTCGTCAAGGAAGAGGGTCCCGCCATCAGCCAGCTCGAAGCGCCCCTTTTTCCTTGCTGTGGCGCCGGTAAAGGCACCTTTTTCATGGCCAAAGAGCTCGCTTTCAAGTAAGGTCTCTGGCAGGGCTGCACAGTTCACCTTAATGAATGGCCGTTCATGTCTCGGGCTTGCCTGATGGATGGCCCTTGCGATCAGCTCTTTGCCCGTGCCCGATTCGCCAAGAATTAAGACTGTGGCCCTTGTGGGGGCCACTTTTTCTACGGCAAGAAGCACCTCATGCATGGCCTTCGAGCTGCCGACTATGTTGTGGCGGGCGTATCTCCCATGGAGTTCGGCGCGAAGCGAGCGATTTTCCTCCAGGAGGCTTTCCTCTTTTTTATGTATAGCCTGATGTAGGTTTAAAAACTGGGCGACAAGTGTAGCCACAACCGTCAGAAAACGGACGTCTTCTTCAAATGAGATCTCGGGCCCGAAGAGCCTGTCGACCGTAAGCACGCCTACGGGTTTGCCAGCCAGAATTACCGGGACCCCAATGAAGGAGAGTCTTTCCTTTGTGATGATGCGGTCCCTGGCCTTGGTCCTGTTTAGAAATAGTGGTTCTGCTTTTATGTCGGGTACCACAAACGGCGCGCAGGTGCGAAATACTTGCCCAGTTATCCCTTCGCCTAGGCCATAGACCCCTCTTTGCTCCTCTTCCTTTGTCAGGCCGTAGGATGCTTTGATTATTAGGCGTTCGCCGGTATGATCCAGCAGTACCAGGGTGGCTCGCTCCATATGCAGGGTATCGTGAAGCACCCGCAATATCTCCAAGAGCGTCTTGTCAAAAAATACCGCTGAGCCGATGAGAAGCGATATTTCATAGAGTGCCTGGATCTCGATGGCAAGGGTATCTGGATTGCTGTTATGGATAGTATCATCTTGTTTTTTAGGTACGGTAGTCTGCATTTATACGGACATATTCAACCGATAAGTCGGATGTGAGGACCCTAGCCTCGGCCTCTCCGAGGCCGAGGTCGAGCCTTATCTCATATTCTCGACCGGCCATGACCCCTTTCGCTGTAACCTCGGCCTCTTCCCCAATACCCACACCACCCCTTACAATCTCAACCCCACCTATGGTAAGCGCAATTCGGTCTTGATCAAGGGCGAAGCCAGCCCTACCGGCAGCGGCCAATATCCTGCCCCAATTGGGATCGTTGCCGAAAAGGGCGGTCTTTACAAGGGGAGATGTGGCTATGGTCCTTGCTATCACATCCGCCTCTGCATGGTTTCTTGCCCCTTTCACAATAATGGTCACAAGCTTTGTTGCACCCTCGCCGTCGGCTACGATTAGGCGGGCTAGTTCCTGCATGAGGTCTTTTAATATCGCATTGAATGCGTCGCCCCAACGCCCATTTTCTATTGAATGATTCCCAGCTAGACCGTTTGCAAGGAAAAATACCGTGTCGTTTGTACTTGTGTCCCCATCTATAAGTATGCGATTGAAGCTTTCCTTGGTCGCCATGTTTAGGGCTTCGCGGGCAAAGGTCGGCGTAATGTCGGCATCTGTCAGGATGAATGCAAGCATGGTCGCTTGAGGAGGGGCAAGCATTGGGGCTATCATGCCGGCACCTTTCGCCATACCCGCAATCCTCACCTTCACCCCATCTATCTTGATGTCCCTCACGGCAGTTTTTTTCATGCTGTCCGTCGTAAGTATGGCTTGGGCGACAAGATCAAGCCGATCTTCGTCGAGCCCATCTATCAGGGCGTGGATTGCATTTGTGATCCTGTCCATGGGCATTGGTTTCCCGATTACGCCTGTTGAAGATACCAGGATGTCTTCCGGATCGATATTGAGCGCCCGGCCGACAAGCAGCTTTGTGGTTTCTACATCTTGAAGGCCATTCAACCCTGTACATGCGTTTGCATTTCCGCTGTTTACCACGACGGCCCGCACGTAAGGGTTGCCTGTGGCCATACGTCTGATACCGGCGATGACCGGCGCTGCCTTTACTTCGTTCCGCGTAAAGACGGCAGCTGCAACCGCTGGCCTTTCAGAAAGGATCAGTCCGAGGTCAAGCCGCCCTTTGTGTTTTATCCCTGCCTCCACGGCCGAACCAAGAAATCCAGTTACCCGCATAATTAATTTTTATCCCTTCCGCAACATTTTTTGTATTTTTTCCCACTCCCGCAAGGGCATGGATCGTTCCTGCCAACCTTCTTTTCCTTTCGCCTTACTGTTACTGGCTTGTCATCACCTTGGTTGCGGCTGTATGAGAGTTCGGCCTGTTTTTTCTTGCGCTGTGCCTCAAGCTCCTCTACACGGACCTCTTCAACTGGCCTTACCCTGAGCAGGAGGCCTACGGTTTCCTCGCGGAAGGCCTGTATCATGGCCATGAACATATCATAGCCCTCTTTCCTGTATTCCTGGAGCGGGTCTTTCTGGCCGTACCCCCTAAGACCGATCCCTTCGCGCAGATAGTCCATGTTTAAGAGGTGGTCCTTCCAGCGGTTGTCGAGGGTCTGAAGCATGATGAAGCGCTCTATGTGCCCCATCTCTTCCGAACCAAATCGTTCGATTTGTTTTTCATAAGCCGCCTTGAGGGCAGAGGCTATCCTTTCCTCAAGGTTTTTTGTGTCGACAACTTGTCTTTCTTCCTGGGTAAGGCCGAGCTTTATGCCGAATTGGCCAGCGAGTCTCTCTTCTAGCGCAGACCACTCCCACTCGTCCGGAGGTATTTTTTCATTTGTATAGGTTTCGACCAGGGAGGATGCAATTTCTTCCATGAAATCGAGTATGTCATCCCTCAATTCCCGGCCCCCAAGTATCTGCCTCCTCTGACTGTAGATCACCTCCCGTTGCTTGTTCATCACATCGTCGTATTCGAGGAGGTGTTTTCTTATCTCAAAGTTATGGGCCTCAACCTTGCGTTGGGCGTTTTCTATGGCCTTTGTGAGCATAGGGTGTTCGATAGGTTCCCCTTCCTCCATGCCTAGTTTGTCCATAATGCTTGAGATGCGTTCGGCGCCGAATATGCGCAATAGATCATCTTCGAGCGACAGATAGAATCTGGACGAACCTGGGTCACCCTGCCGTCCGGAACGGCCTCGCAGCTGGTTGTCTATGCGTCTCGATTCATGGCGCTCGGTCCCGAGTATGTGCAGACCGCCGAGTTCCGCCACCCCTTGGCCAAGTACTATGTCGGTCCCCCGCCCGGCCATATTTGTGGCGATGGTAACGCGTCCCATCTCGCCGGCATGGGCCACTATTTCAGCTTCGCGCTCATGGTGTTTGGCGTTCAACACCTCGTGCGGTATGCCCATCTTTTTTAAGAGTTGCGAGAGTTGTTCGGATTTCTCGACACTGGTTGTTCCGACCAGTACTGGGCGCCCTTCCTCGTGGAGCCGTTTGATCTCTTTTGCGGCCGCAAGGAATTTTTCTCTCACGGTCTTAAACACCAGGTCAGAATAGTCCTGGCGGATCATTGGCTTGTGGGTGGGTATGACCACCACATCAAGCCTGTATATCTTATAAAACTCGGCGGCCTCGGTCTCGGCTGTACCTGTCATGCCCGCAAGTTTTTCATACATACGGAAATAGTTTTGGAAGGTGATGGATGCAAGGGTCTGGTTTTCGTTCTCGATCTTGACACCTTCCTTGGCCTCGAGGGCCTGATGAAGCCCGTCGCTGTACCGCCTGCCGGGCATTATGCGGCCGGTGAATTCATCTACAATGACAACCTGGCCATCTTTTACTATGTAGTCCTTGTCTATCTGAAACAGGGCGTGCGCCTTGAGCGCCTGCTCGACGTGATGGAGGATCTCTGTCTGCGCCGGGTCATAGAGGTTGTTGACGTGCAGGAGCTTTTCGCACTTGGCTATGCCTTCTTCGGTAAGGATCACGGAACGGGCCTTTTCATCTACTGTATAATGGACATCCCGTTTGAGAGACGGGATGATTTGATTGACCTTGTAGTAGAGATCTGTCGACTCCTCAGAGGGGCCGGAGATGATGAGCGGTGTTCTGGCCTCGTCTATCAGGATGCTGTCTACCTCATCCACAATGGCGTAATGGAAATCGCGCTGGACCATGTCTTCCAGTGAATATTTCATGTTGTCCCTGAGATAGTCGAAGCCGAATTCGTTGTTGGTGCCATAGGTTACGTCGGCCATATAGGCAGCCTTTCTCTGCGCATCGTCCATGTCGTGCACTATGACGCCCACATCGAGCCCAAGAAATCTATAGATGTTGCCCATCCATTCGGAGTCGCGTTTTGCCAGGTAGTCGTTTACAGTCACCACGTGGACGCCACGACCTGTAAGGGCGTTCAGATATACAGGCATGACCGCGACCAGTGTTTTCCCTTCGCCTGTCTTCATCTCTGCGATCTTTCCCTGATGTAGGACAATGCCTCCTATAAGCTGGACATCATAAGGCCGTAGGCCGAGGACCCTCTTTGCAGCCTCGCGTACCACTGCGAATGCCTCTGGCAGGAGACTGTCCAGGGATTCACCGTTTTTGAGTCTTTCTTTGAATGCAGGGGTTTTCGCCTTGAGTTCGTCGTCTGAGAGTGCCGAGATCTCGCGTTCAAGCGAATTTATTTGCTCCACAATGGGCATGAGTCTTTTTATCTCGCGGTCGTGTTTGGTGCCGAAGACCTTGGTAAGTATCTTGTTTATCATTGTTATTCCTTTACAGTTCTATCAACAGCGCTGACTCGTCACAATCTGGAAATTTGGGACACCTCACACAATCCGCCCAGATCTTGTGGGGAAGAATCGTCTTGTCGACCGGCTTGAACCCAAGCTTTTCAAAAAAATCAGGCTGATATGTGAGTGTAAAGACATTGTGTATGCCAAGCGCCTTGGCCTCGGAGAGGCACTGCCTGACAAGTTCGCGTCCGATCCCGTGTTTTTGGTACTCTTCGTCGACCGCCAGCGATCTTACCTCGGCAAGGTCGTCCCATACGATGTGAAGGGCGGCGACGCCTTTGATTGTGCAGTCCTTGGCCTCGAACACGGTATAATCCCTGAGGTGGCTATACAACTCACTCAGAGATCGCGGAAGGAGTAGACTCTTTTCTGCAAAACGGGACAGTAGGGCATGAATCGCCTTTATATCGCCTATCTCAGCCTTTCGTATCATTTAATAATAAAAAGCCGTATTATTCCTTTACGAATATCACATAAGAGTCGATCCCGTCTTTGTCGTGGAGGGTCTTTGCGAAGGCCTTGGCCTCTTCCGGGGTCTTGAAACGACCCAGATACACCCTGTGGAGCGTTCCGTTGGGTGTGCCAGTATCCGTGACCTTGATCCGCGCCTTGTATCCCTTGGCATCGAGGCGCACAAGCTCCAGTTCGGCATTCTTTTTATCCTTGAAGGCCCCTATTTGAAGGGCGTAATATGCCCCCTCAGCTTCTTTTATACCTTTTCCATGGGTAGGTGCCGTGTTTTGCGGCTTGACAAGGGCTGTTTTCACACCAGTTTGAGCCGCCTTGTTTCGTTCATGTGACGTCTCGGCCGCGGCCTTTGTGTGACCATTAGGTCTTGTCGTGGTCTCGATCTTTTTGACCTCATACCCTTGTTTTGCGGCCTTTTCGGGCCGCCGCGTTTCGATCTCTTTAGCCTTTCCAGCCTCTTTAGCCCCTTCGCCGGCCGCTGCCTTTGTGGTGGGTCCGTTCTCCGCCTGGCCGGTTTGGGAAGAGGAGGCCGCCTCCGGTGTCGCGGCTGGTTGCTGCAGTTGTGCCGCGCCTTGAGGTTGACCCTTTTCGGATGCCTGCTGTAGATGTGCGGCTGCATTCAGCCCTTGTGCCTCTTTATTCGCCTGGAACGTTGTAGGCTGTTGTGTTTCAGGTCCGCCAGCTTCCCTGGCTTCCTGTTGTCCCTGCCCCTGCGGTGGCAGATTTTCATTTGCGCGTGCTGCAGGCTGGGCCTGAGCTGTCTGCTTCGGTTGTTGCGCCATAATCAGGGCGGCGTTTTTCTCAGCCACCTTTTTGCCACTCCAGAAGCCCAGTACGAACGCCCAAAGAAGCACACATATGGTGGATATGGCAACTGCAGCCAAACCGCCCCAGCTCAGCTGAAACTGTATCTTTTTCCCAGTCCTTTCTGTCCGCGCCATAATTGCAAATCCCCCTACATCTGTTTTGGGGCCGAGACCCCTATGAGACCCAAGGCCTTTTTCAACACCTGTCTTATAGTGTCAGCCAGGAGAAGCCTTGCGCACGTAAGATGCCTGTCCTCGCCTATGAATCTGTTTTTTGTATAATAATTGTGAAACAGTCCTGCAAGTTCTGTGAGATAGTAGCTGATCCTGTGTGGTTCAAGGGCTAATGCGCCTTCTTTGACCACCTGAGGGAATGCGTCGAGATGTTTCAGGATGTCCAGGTCTTCTTCGGATCCCAGGAGTCTTGGGTCAGCCTCCTCGAGACATGCTGGCCAAAGGCCGAGATCCTCTGCATTTTTAAGGATGCTTGACAATCTCGCATGGGCATATTGTACATAATAAACAGGATTTTCCTGTCCCTGTCTTTTAGCTAGTTCGAGGTCGAAATCCAGTTGGCTGTCTGATTTTCTTGTAAGAAATACAAACCTTGCTGCATCTCTACCTACCTCCTCAAGGACTTCTCTCAGTGTTACGAATTCACCCGACCTTGTGGACATTGACTTGGTCTTGCCGCCTTCGAGCAGACTCACAAACTGGACGAGCAGGACCCTTAACCTGTCTTCAGGATAGCCAAGGGCCATGATTGCTGCCTTTACTCTGGGCACATAGCCGTGATGATCCGCCCCCCAGATGTTGACAAGGAGATCATAACCTCTCTCGAGCTTGTGTAGGTGGTATGCCATATCCGCCGCAAAATAGGTAAGGACCCCGTTTGAACGTCTGACCACCCGGTCCTTTTCGTCGCCGAATGCAGTGGTTTTAAACCACAGTGCCCCATCCTCTTCATATATGTGTCCTGCCTGTTTCAGCTTTTCAATAGTCCTTTCCACAAGCCCTGAGTCATGTATGATCTTTTCGCTGAACCATGTATCAAAACTTACACCGAAGTCATCGAGATCCTTTTTGATGCCTGCCGAGATGTCGTCAACAGCTGTCTTTACAAAAAAAGGCAGGCAAGACTCCATGGGTTGATCAAGGAAATCCTTCCCTCTTGACGCGATAATTTTTTTTGCGATGTCGATGATATAATCCCCCTGATAATATTCCTTGGGGAAGAGGGCCTTTCGCCCTAGAAGTCCTTGATAGCGGAGATATACTGAGGCCCCAAGGGTATTCATTTGATTGCCCACGTCGTTTATGTAGTATTCCTTTTCCACATCGAATCCGGCGGCCTTCATGATCCTTGCGAGCGAATCGCCGACGGCCGCCCCTCTGCCGTGTCCGACATGTAGGGGCCCGGTCGGGTTTGCGCTTACAAATTCGACGAGCACCCTTTTACCCTCTCCGGCATTGGATTCACCAAAGGACTCCCCGGCCCTATGGATATCAAGGAGTCTTTTTTGCCACTGATCAGGTGAGATGAAAAAATTTATAAAACCAGGGCCAGCGACCTCAATTTTTTCAAAAAATAAGTCGCCTTCGAGCTCCTGTACAATAGCCGTGGCTATATCCCTTGGCTTGAGCTTCATGGAGGGCGCTATGGCCAGTGCCAGATTGCTTGCGAAGTCCCCGTACCCCCTTTCTTTGGGCCTTACCACTTGGTGTGAGGCCGGGACTGGGAGGGCGGGCAGTTTCTTTTTTGACTTCAAATTATCAAATGCGCTGATGAGCGCGGATAAGACCTTTTCGCGCATATTTTAGACCTTTGGTATTATGATAACTGTATAAAAATTTTATAATAGTTAATTTGAGGTATTTTAGCAATCGCATTTATGTTGTTTTTTTGGGTTGTCTGTGTGTGTCAAGATCCATATAATTGTCTCCAGACGTTGATTCCATAAACTAAGGAGTAAAAATGGGCCTTACAGTCACCGAAAAGATCATAGCCGGGCATTTGGTTGAAGGCGAAATGACCCCTGGATCTGAGATAGCCGTGCGAATAGATCAGACTCTTACCCAGGATGCCACTGGCACCATGGCGTATCTCGAATTTGAGGCTATAGGCATCCCGCGGGTCAGGACCGATCTCTCTGTGAGTTATGTTGACCACAACCTCCTACAGTCAGACTTTAGAAATGCTGACGACCATCGTTTTCTGCGTACCGTAGCGGCCCGTTTCGGCGTTCTCTTCTCACGGCCTGGAAACGGCATATGTCATCAGGTACACCTTGAGCGTTTTTCCGAACCAGGAAAGACACTCCTTGGTTCAGACAGCCACACACCGACGGCGGGCGGTGCGTCCATGTTGGCTATAGGCGCTGGCGGTCTTGATGTGGCCATGGCCATGGCTGGTCAACCTTTTTATCTGCGCATGCCGAGGGTTGTGGGCGTAAATCTCGTAGGACGACTCCAACCCTGGGTCTCGGCTAGAGACGTAATCTTGGAGCTGTTGCATCGCCTGACTGTAAAAGGTGGTGTAGGTAAGGTGATTGAATACTTTGGTCCGGGGGTTATGACCTTGACTGTTCCTGATAGGGCGGTCATTGCAAATCTGGGTACCGAATTGGGGGCGACTAGTTCGGTTTTTCCTTCTGATGAGATGACAAGGGCCTTCTTGAAGGCCCAGGGTCGTGAAGGGCTCTGGCGGCCGCTCGAGGCGGATGCGGATGCCTGTTATGATGAGGTGATCGAGATGGATCTTGCGAGGCTTGAGCCCATGATCGCCTGTCCTTCATCGCCTGACAATGTGGTGCCAGTGCGCGAAGTGGCGGGCAGGGCTGTTTCGCAGGTGATAATCGGCTCATGTGCCAACTCCTCATACAGAGATCTGGCCCTGGCCTCACTTGTATTGAAGGATCGGGCCATTCATAAAGATGTGAGTTTCGAGGTCAATCCTGGGAGCCTCCAGGTCTTGGAGAACTTGGAGATCAACGGTCTTCTTTTACCGCTCATCCATGCAGGTACAAGGATGCACCAGTCTGGCTGTCTTGGCTGTATAGGCATGGGCCAGGCCCCTGCCACAGGCACCATCTCCCTCCGCACCTTCACCAGGAATTTCCCGGGCAGGAGCGGCACCAAAGATGATCAGGTCTATCTGTGTAGCCCTGAGACAGCTGTGGCGTCTGTGGTCGCCGGGGCCATAACGGACCCGAGGGATCTCGGCGAGATGCCCGACATCCATCTACCTGAGCGATTCGTCGTCAATGACGGCGGCATAATAGTTCCACCCAAAGACGGCTCAAGGGTCGAGGTGCTTCGGGGGCCTAACATAAAACCGCTCCCAGTCTTTGATCCACTTCCTGACACCCTGTCCTGTCGGGTCATCCTCAAGGTGGGCGACAACATCACCACCGACCACATAATGCCTGCAGGGAGCAAGATCCTTCCCCTCAGAAGCAACATTCCGGCCATAAGCGAGTATGTCTTTTCGTCCATCGATCCTTCTTTTGCGATGAGGGCCAGGGAAGTGGGCTCGTGTATGGTGGTCGGTGGTGAGAATTATGGCCAGGGTTCATCAAGGGAACATGCTGCATTGGCCCCTAGATATCTTGGGGTGCGGGTTAAGTTGGTCAAGAGTTTTGCCAGGATTCACAGGGCGAATTTGATAAATTTTGGTATTGTTCCGTTGACCTTCAAGGATCCAGATGATTACGCATATATCGCACAAGACGGCCATGTGGAGATACCTGGGCTTAGAGCGGCCTTGCTAGATGGCATGGATGAGGTGGGGTTGAGGGTCGACGGTCGGTTGATTGTCGCCCGTCTGGAGCTGAGCAGGCGCGATAGGGAAATATTGACTACAGGGGGGCTCTTGAACTGGACGAGGGCGAGGATCCAGGGGGTGTAATGGCAAGGTCTTTTCCCTGGCCTAGCGCGGCTACGGCCCTTTATGGCATTATCGGTCATCCGGTGGCCCATTCGTTGAGTCCTGTCATACACAATCGGGCCTTTGAGGTTATGGGGATCGACGCCGCATATCTGGCATTTGATGTGATCGACCCTGCTTCAGCCTTAAAAGGGGTCAAGGCGCTTGATATAAAGGGTCTTTCGGTCACCATACCCTACAAGGAGGCGGTTTTACCCTTTCTGGACGAAATCGATCCGGCGGCCGAACGGATCGGCGCCGTGAATACCGTGATCAATCATTCCGGCAGGCTCTTTGGCGCAAACACCGATTGGATCGGTGCCATAAGGGCCCTGGAGGAGGTTGTGACCATAGAGGGTAGGAGATTTTTGGTCCTTGGGGCCGGGGGTTCGGCCAGGGCTGTCTGCGCTGGCCTGGTAATGAAGGGGGGTGTTGTTCATGTGGCCAACCGGCGTCCCGAGAAGGCAAGGATATTGGCCGAGGCCGTCGGTGCCGCATGGTCGGGGCTTGATCGGATGGCAGATGTCAGGGCATCCGTGCTCATAAACACTACCTCGGTTGGAATGAGACCCGGAGAGGGTGAATCCATTGTGGATAAGGCCTTGCTGAAGGGGTTCGATGTGGTCATGGACATCGTCTATTCACCGCCTGAAACCAGACTCCTTAAGGAGGCCAAGGAATACGGTTGCAGGGTTGTTAGTGGTCTCAAGATGCTCCTTTATCAGGCCGAGGCGCAATTCGAGCTCTGGACAGGGCAAAAGGCGCCTCACGAGGCCATGAAAGGGGCGTTGAAGGCCATCCTCGATCTGGCTGATTTTTAGTCTTCAGTCAATATCGGAAATCTTTTCAGAAGGCCGCCGAGCCCCCTTAACGTCGGCATTACCTGCTCCTCGCCGTGCGGTTCAAGGGTGAGTAAGGGATGGATTTTATGTGCGGTAAGAAACGAAAAGAGGGCGTCAAAGTCAAGGATGCCAGCCCCTATGGCCAGGTGGTCGTCCTTGCGGCCGAGGTTGTCGTGGAGATGGAGTTGGCCGATGTAGCGCCCAAGTTCGTCCAGCCAGATGGAAAGCCCTGTCTTTGAAAAAACCTGCTGATGCCCCATGTCAAAGCAGAATTTCAGGGCAGGCGAGTCTGCGGCTGAAAAGAGCGCCTTGTGGATGGCTGGTGAGGGTTCGAAGACGTTTTCTAGCATGATGGGAATACCTGCTGATTCTGCCTCGCGGCAAAGGGTCTCAAGGGAGGCCCTGGCGTTTTCCATCCATCGTCCTTCAAAACTCAGGTAGTGTCTCTCGTCAAAGCCGGTATGAAAGACCATTGATCTTGCCTCATAAATGGCCGCTATCTCAAGGCACTGCCTGAGTCTGTCCACCGAGACCCTTCTGATCTTTTTGTCGATGGCGCCTATGGAGAGGTCTGTAAACTGGGCATGAATCGTGCATTTTGTTCCAGAGGCCTTGAATATGCGGGCTATTCGCCTGAAGCTTTGGAACCTGAATTCGTCAAGGACACCACCGTTCAGGCCTATCTCAGGGTTTATATGTTCGGCTATGATCCTTTTCAGATAATCGCTGACAATCAGGTTAAAGGGGCAGCAGACAAAAGCGTTCTTTTTTGCAAGTTCAGCTTCCAATGCCGTTTCTCCTTAAAAGTTCGCATACAGCCTCATATGTGGCGGCCCTGTCAAAGCCGGGGCAGTCGGCCTTGATGGCTTCCCAGGCGTTAGGGTCATTGAGTATGCTTGGATGAAGCGGCCAACGGCGGCAGTGAAACGGCTTGACTGGATGGATGGCGCAGAGGTTGTTAGGGCCCAAGAAGATGCAATGCCCGTTTTTTATCAGCATTTCAACCCTTTTATCTTTTTGTGTGCATAATTTCTGTAAAAAATCCCTGGGTTCCAGGCCAAGATAAGATGCGATCCGTTTTTGTTCCTCTTCTGAGAGCGAGACCGTGCCCTCGCCGCAACAGCAGTGGCCGCACATCTGACAACGGAATACCTCGTTCATGGCCGCACCTCATAAGAAATGGGGTCAATAACGCCTGCGGCCTCAAAGCCCTTAAGCCTCAAAACACAAGAGTCACACCTTCCGCAGGCTGCATCCTCGTTTTTGTAACATGACCAGGTAAGGTGCAGAGGGGCGTTAAGTCTCAGGCCTTCCTCAACCACCTGTCTTTTTGAGTAGCGGATGATTGGTGTGATTACCTCTATTTTGGTCTCAGGCCTGGTCCCTTCCTCTATGAGTCTGTTGAATGCCTCAAAATAGCCCTTCCGGCAATCAGGGTAGCCTGAGCTGTCCACCTCCGTGGCCCCGATGAATATGTAGCGCGCGCCTATTACCTCCGCCCAGGATACGGCGATTGCAAGGAGATGCGTGTTTCTGAATGGAACGTAGGTCATTGGTATCCCAGGCCCATGGGCGTCGAGCGGGACAGGGATCGACGGGTCTGTAAGGGCCGAGCCGCCTATTGATTTAAGGTGTGAAATGTCCACCACAAGGCGGTCTTCAACGCTGAAATAATTAGCAATCCCATTAAAGGCCTCAAGCTCGCGCCGCTCAGTCAATTGGCCATAGTTTACGTGGAGAAATGCAAGCCTGCAAGTCTTCCTGGCGATGGCTGCCGTGACGCAACTGTCAAGCCCGCCGCTTACGAGGCAGACGGCAAGGGGTTTGCCAATAATTTCCACCTGCATTTCACTACCTCTTTGATTTTTTTGCGCCTTTCGCTTGAAAGCCTTTTAATTTACTGGATTAAAATAAGTCCTAAGCTGATTTTTACAAGCCTCAAACGAATGAGGCGGCAGCTGGTGGTTTTGAAGGTTTTTGACATAGTTTGACGCATAGGGAATCAGTCTGTTATTGAACTTTGTCCCCCGCCCTGTTATCTTTGATAGTTAATTTATTTGTCAGGGGGAATCCATAATGGAAAAAGTAGCCGAGGCAACACAGGAACAGGCTCCAACCGCGACCGCCGAACAGGCGGCTGCGCCTACTCAATCAGGACAAATGCAACAAAAAAAAGAAGGGTCTTTTGAGGAAACTGGCGACATGGGCCAGTTTGAAGACCTTTTTGAAGAGAGTCTCAAGACCTTCCAGGCCGGAGAGATCATCGAAGGCAGGGTCGTTCGTATAGACAAAGAGCATGTTATGGTGGATGTTGGTTACAAATCAGAGGGAAGGATACCGGTTTCCGAATTTTTGGGCGAGAATGGAGAGGTTATGGTATCGCCTGGTGATAAGATCGAGATACTCCTCGAAGATTGGGATCCTGTGGATGGGAGGCTTTCCATCTCATATTCTAAGGCCCTCCGTCGCCAGATATGGCAGGATATATTGAAGGCATATGAAAATGGCACACCTGTCAGGGGTATCATATCGTCAAAGGTAAAGGGCGGGCTATCGGTCCAGATCGGGGAGAAGAGGGCGGGTGTCAAGGCCTTTCTTCCGTTTTCTCAGATAGATATCAGACCGGTCAACGATCCTGATGGTTTCATGGGGAAGGCCGTCGACTGCCTGATCTTGAAATGCAACAGAAAGAGAGAAAATATAGTGGCGTCTAGGAGAGCGCTCCTTGAGAAAGAGCGGGATGAAAAAAAGAGGCAGACCCTTTCATCTCTAGCAGAGGGTCAGGTAATCGAAGGGGTCGTAAAGAATGTCACTGATTACGGGGTATTTGTGGATATAGGTGGAATAGACGGCCTCCTGCACATAACGGATATATCATGGGGTCGTATAGAACACCCATCGAAGCAGTTCAAGGCGGGTGATAAGATCAAGGTAAAGGTCTTAAGCTATACGCCCGAGAATGAAAAGGTCTCGTTGGGTATCAAACAGCTCACCGAAGACCCGTGGCTTCGTGTGGCGGAGAAGTATCCTGTCGGCGAAAGGGTCAAGGGCAAGGTGGTGAGTCTTACGGATTATGGTGCGTTTGTCGAGCTTGAAGAGGGGGTTGAAGGCCTCATACATGTCTCTGAGATGTCGTGGGCAAAGCGTATCCGCCATCCATCTCAGATATTAAAGGTAGGCGAAAGGGTCGAGGCAGTCGTGCTTAAGGTGGATCCTGAGGCCAAGCGGATATCCCTGGGTTTGAAACAGATAGAGCCGAATCCATGGGATCTTGTAGAGGAACGCTATCCGGTGGGCACAGTCATCGAAGGTACGGTCAAGAACGTGACCGACTTCGGCGTCTTTATCGGCATAGAAGAAGGGATAGACGGGCTTGTTCATGTATCCGATCTTTCATGGAGCAAAAAGATAAACCATCCGGGGGATCTGTATAGAAAAGGTGACCGCATACAGGCCGTGGTCTTGAATGTCGATAAAGAGAAGGAGCGGTTTTCGCTCGGGGTGAAACAGCTTCAACCGGATCCGTGGACTACTATAACCGAGCGTTTTCCAGTAGGGCGGATCGTTACTGGCAAGGTGACGAACGTGACCGACTTCGGCGTCTTTGTCGAGCTTGAAGAGGGGGTTGAAGGCCTCATACATGTCTCCGAGGTTGCCACAGGCAAGGTGAAGACGCCGATGGGTATGTTTGAGATCGGTTCGGAGGTGTCGGCAAAGGTGATCCATGTAGCCCCGCTTGAAAGGCGCATAGGTCTATCTATAAAGCGCATAAACGAGGACTCTGAGAGATCTTATTTCGAGGAGTATTCATCTGCCACAGCCTCCAAGCGCGGGGCTGCAACCCTCGGCAGCCTTCTTCAGGAAGAACTTGCACAGCAGGGCATCGTCCGTTCCAAGTCAGAGGAACGGAGGGGCTAGGTGGATTTCGGCATGGAAGGCGAGCGGCCCATTCAGACCACTGGCGGTCTACGAAATACCTTGCTCGTGGTCTTGGCCACGATAGGGGGGCTTGCCATATTGTCGATGGTGGGTTTTGTCCTGTTGATATTCTGGTTGGTGAGGCCTGGCGTCACTGTACCTGCAGTCGGTTCGGGAGAAAAGATAGGTGTAGTCGAGATTAAAGGTGTGATCACTGAATCGGAGCCGACGCTTAAATTATTGCGGGAGCTGGGTGCACGTCCTGACATAAAGGCGGTCGTCGTCAGGATAGACAGCCCTGGCGGGGCGGTCGGTGCATCTCAAGAGATATACGAAGAAATAAAAAGGCTCGATAAAAAGAAGCCTGTTGTGGCCTCCCTCGCCACAGTGGCCGCCTCGGGCGGATATTATGTAGCGGTAGGTGCCCGCAGGATCATTGCGAACCCGGGCACCATTACTGGCAGTATAGGCGTCATTATGAAGTTGCCGAACCTTGGTCCTTTGATGGAGAAGTTGGGTATAAAACTTAATGTGGTGCAGAGCGGGGCGCTCAAAGACCTCGGGCCGATAAACCGTGATCCGTCGCCAAAAGAGGTCAAGGTCATCTCTAGCGTCATGGATGACATCCACAAACAGTTCATCGCAGCGGTTGCGGAAGGACGCGGGCTTACAATTGAACAGGTCGAGCCCCTGGCTGACGGGCGTATCTTTTCAGGAAATCAGGCCCTTCAGTATAAACTTGTTGATAAGCTCGGCAATTTCAGTGTAGCTGCGCAGGAGGCTGCGAGGTTGGCTGGGATCAAGGGCGAGCCCAAGCTTGAGTATCCTGCTAAGGACCGTTTGTCTATATTGAGAGAGATGTTTGAAGAAACCGGGGCAAGGGCCCTTTCAGGGGTCATCCAAAGATTTTTTATATCCATCGAGCCCATACCTTTGTATTCCATTGGCATGCCCAATGGCCAGCGATAAGATGCAGCGGGTGTTGTTCAAGGGCGACTTGGCTGCAAGGCTCAAGGAGGCCTTCCCGGATATCCTAAAAAGGGACTTGAACGAGGTGGTTGATACCGTCTTCAACTCCATTGCCGAGGCGTTAAGAGAGGGTCGCAGGGTGGAGTTAAGGGGATTCGGCAGCCTTGTTGTTCATCGACAAAAAGGGCGCCGTTTCCTCAATCCGAAGAATAACATCTTGACTGAATGCCCTGCCAACAGGCGGATCGTCTTTAAGCCAAGCAAGACCATATCCGCCGTCTCTAAGACATTCGATGGTTGAGGCTGTCGATCCGGGCGTCAGCCGATTCGACTTGTCTATTTCGGTCTGTTACACGGATCAGCTAGATCAACCAAACCAGCTCTAAAAGCCTGATATATCACCCTTGCCGACCCTCAAGACCTTGGCCTCGTCGTTTATGAGTGATATTACACTTGAAGGCTCAGGATGTATTATCCCGCTGTCAATGACGATTGCTATATGTCTTCCGATAGCATCCCTTATTTCATAAGGATCGGCCCATATTGGACCTGCGCCCGTGCTTGCAGACGTGCTGATGACCGGATTTCCAAGTGCGGCGGTTATGGCGAGACAGATCTTGTGATCAGGTATCCGGATGCCGGCCGTGCGCCTTTTTGTAAGCATCATCTTGGGCACCTCGCGCGATCCTTCGAGGATAAATGTGTAAGGTCCAGGGAGATATCTCTTCAATATCCTGTAGGCCCAGTCTGTGACATGTGCGTAACGGCTGATGTTGCTCAGATCCGCACACACAAAGCTGAAGGGTGTGTTTCTTGGCGTGCCTTTTATTTGATAGATGCGTTCTATGGCCTTTTTGTTCAAGATATCGGCACCTATCCCATAGCAGGTATCAGTGGGATAGACTACGATTTCGCCGCGCCTTAATGCATCGGCGACTATGTTTATATGTCTGGGGTTAGGCCTTGTCGGGTCTATTTCAAGGATCAATTCGGATCACCTCGGCAGGTTCTGGGCATCTTGATTGCAATTACGGAATTGACAAACAACCCCATATTCAGTTACCAGTAAAAATTACACGGCTCATTAAAGACCGTAAGCTTCAGGCCCTTGGTTTTTGGCCTACAATTCTATACAGGAGGAAGATTTTATGCAACTCGATCCAACAAAGATGAAGGATTGGCAGATAGCCGAGGCAGCGGAAGAAAATATGAAGACCGTTTATGCCCTTGGCGAGGAGATGGGGCTTCAAAAGGATGAGCTTCTGCCATATGGACATTATGTGGCAAAAATAGACTATGCCAAGGTCCTCGATCGGCTCAAGGGCAGGTCTGACGGCAAGTATATAGATGTTACAGCCATAACACCCACCCCGCTCGGCGAGGGCAAGAGCACCTGTTCGGTTGGCCTCATGGAGGGGTTGGGCAAGAGAAAAAAGAATGTAATCGGCGCCCTGAGGCAACCCTCAGGCGGTCCTACATTCAATATAAAAGGCAGTGCGGCGGGCGGCGGTCTGGCGCAGGTGATCCCGCTTTCCAAGTTTTCGCTTGGGCTTACAGGCGACATAAACGCTATAATGAATGCCCACAACTTAGGCATGGTCGCTTTGACCTCCAGGATGCAGCATGAGGCCAATTATACGGACGAGGAGTTGGCGAAGAGGGGGCTTAAGCGTCTTGACATACACCCCAAGATGGTAGAGTTCAGGTGGATTATAGATTTTTGCGCCCAGGCGCTAAGAAATATAACGATAGGCCTTGGCGGCAAAATGGATGGTTTTACCATGCAGAGCGGTTTTAATATAGCTGTAAGCTCAGAGATCATGGCGATTCTGGCCATTGCCAATGATCTCAAAGACTTGAGGGAGCGCATAGGAAGGATCGTACTTGCTTATGATAAGCAGGGTCGGCCGATCACCACAGAAGACCTGGAGGTGGCGGGTGCCATGACGGCATGGATGGTTGAGGCGGTGAATCCCAACCTCATGCAGACTATCGAGGGGCAGCCTTGTTTGATCCATGCAGGGCCGTTCGCCAATATCGCAATCGGCCAGTCATCGGTCATTGCAGACAGGGTTGGGCTCAAACTCGCCGACTACCTTGTTACCGAGAGCGGGTTCGGCGCCGATATCGGTTTTGAGAAGTTTTGGAACCTGAAGTGCCGTTTCAGCGGCCTTAAGCCGAATTGTGCCGTGGTTGTTGCCACTATAAGGGCATTGAAATGCCACGGTGGGGCCCCGATACCGCGGCCAGGCCGTCCGATGCCTGAGGAGTACAACAAGGAGAATGTCGAGTGGGTGGAAAAGGGTTGTGTAAATCTCCTGAAACACATAGAGACTGTTAAGAAGAGCGGCATAAATCCGGTTGTTTGTATAAACGCCTTCTATACCGATACTAAAGACGAGATAGCCGCGGTCAGGAGGTTGTGTGAGTCAGCTGGTGCAAGGGTCGCACTCTCCGAACATTGGCTGAAGGGCGGAGACGGCGCGCTTGAATTTGCTGATGCGGTCATTGATGCCTGCGAGGAGCCAAACAACTTTAAGTTCCTTTACGACCTTGATGTCCCGCTGAGAAAGAGGATTGAACTTATAACCAAAGAGGTCTATGGCGGCGACGGCGTTACATACACCCCGGAGGCGGCAGCTAAGGCCGAGGCCATGGAAAAGGACCCGGAGCTTTCAGGGCTCGGCACCTGCATGGTGAAGACCCATTTGAGCCTGTCGGATAACCCGAACCTTAAGGGCGTGCCGAAGGGCTGGTCACTCCACGTAAGGGATATACTGACTTACAAAGGTGCCGGGTTTGTGGTGCCGGTGGCTGGTGCCATAAGCCTTATGCCAGGCACAGGTTCAGATCCGGCTTATCGCCGCATAGATGTGGATGTGGAGACCGGCAAGGTTAAGGGTCTGTTTTAAGGTCCTTTACAGGGGAAAATGCCCCACCTCTGGGGCATTAGACCCCAGGGGCAGGGCATTGATATTATTTATATCAAAAAAGTAACACTTTCTTTAATAAGAATTCTTTGAATTCAATAAATTATGATTTTTTAAAAAGGCTATGGTCGTCGCATAAAATATGGCATGATTTTGGCATTATTTATGGACATTTGATTCGGAGGATGTATCGCGATGGCAGCAAAGATTATAAGCGGTGTGGAGATAGCTAAACAGATACGCGAAGAGCTCAAGGCCGAGGTGGCCGAGCTCAAGGAAAGACACAAAGTGACCCCAGGGCTTGTGACCATTTTGGTTGGAGAAAATCCAGCGTCGGTTTCGTATGTGATGGCCAAGCAGCGTACGGCTCACGAACTTGGTTTCTATTCGGTGCAGGATAATCAAAAGGCAGATATAAAGGAGACAGATCTTCTTGCCTTGATTGAGAAATACAACAAGGACCCGGCGATCCACGGGATACTTGTTCAGTTGCCGCTGCCTAAGGGCATAAATGAGACCAAGGTGCTCTATGCGATAGATCCTGACAAAGACGTGGACGGCTTTCACCCAGTAAATGTCGGCAAGATGGTTATTGGCGAACAGTGCTTCTTGCCGTGTACCCCGCATGGCATACTTGAGATGTTGGTCCGTTCAGGCATCGATACGAAAGGTGCTGAGGTGGTGGTTGTGGGAAGGAGCAATATCGTTGGTAAGCCCATAGCCAATCTGATGCTTCAGAAGCGGCCTGCCGGCGATGCAACCGTGACCGTATGTCATACAAGGACGAGAGATATGGCCTTTCATACTAGGAGGGCCGATATACTGATCGTGGCTGCAGGGAGACCGAAGGTAATCACCGCCGATATGGTGAAGGATGGTGTAGTTGTGATTGACGTGGGTGTAAACCGCATAGGCCAGACCGCGGAAGGCAAGGCGATCCTCTGTGGGGATGTCGATTTCGATGCAGTCAAGGAAAAGGCTTTTGCGATCACCCCTGTTCCGGGCGGCGTGGGCCCAATGACCATAACGATGCTTATGAAAAATACGGTTCAGGCCGCTAGGCAGGCCGCTGGACTGGCATAGAGCGGACATAAAGGAGAAGTGACTATGGATACCAGTAAGCGATTTGACAAGGGAAACGGCGGATGCCCTAAGATACAATGTGAGGCCAATATAGACGTGCTGTGTCAGTCCTGTGCGTCCGGAGTGGTCACTGCGGCCCACAGGGTGGAGCTCAGGGCCACCGAGCCCTGTCTTTTCGGCAAGGGCGGGACATGCTGCCGCAACTGTAATATGGGGCCATGTCAGATTATAGAGGGCGTTGACCAGATGATAGGGATATGTGGGGCCGACGCATCTACTGTGGCCGCCCGTAACTTTGCCCGTATCGTAGCCGGTGGTGCATCCGCACACATAGATCACAGCCGAGGGGTTGTGATGGCCTTTCTTGCCACTGCAAAGGGTGAGACTCCGTATGCAATAAAAGACGAAGACAAGCTCAGGGAAACTGCCTTGAGGCTTGGCATAGTTCCCAACGGCAAGGACAAAAACGACCTTGCCATAGAGGTTGGCACCTTGCTTATAAATGAATTTGGACAGCAGTCGGGCCGGCTCTTATTTGCCGGGCGTGCGCCCAAACCGCGTCAGGAGCTCTGGGCCAGACTTGGCGTTATGCCGAGAGGGATTGACCGCGAGGTAGTGGAGCTCATGCACAGGACCCACATGGGCGTGGATCAAGACTATAGGAATATCCTGTTTCAGGCAGCACGTTGCTCTATGGCCGACGGATGGGGCGCCTCCATGATAGCGACTGAGCTTTCGGACATCATGTTTGGAAGGCCGGCGCCCATTCGCACAAAGGTCAATATCGGCGTCCTCAAGGAGGACGAGGTCAATGTAACGGTACACGGCCATGAGCCTGTCCTGGCTGAGGCCCTTGCAATGGCTGCAAACGACCCCGAGATCATAGCAGAGGCCAAGAAGGTTGGGGCCAGGGGGATAAACCTGGCAGGTGTATGCTGTACTGGAAATGAGATACTTATGCGCCGCGGCCTTCCTATAGCCGGAAGTTTTATACAACAGGAGGTGGTGCTTGCAACAGGGGCGGTTGAGGTCATGGTAGTTGACGTCCAGTGCATCATGCAGGGGGTCTCTCCTGCAGCCAATAGATACCACACTGAGCTTATAACCACCTCTGAGCGGGCGAAGATGGCCGGGGCCACGCACATCCAGTTCGAGGAGCACAGGGCCCTTGATGTGGCCAGAGAGATACTGAGACGTGCCATAGAGCGCTATCCAAGGAGGGGGGAGCATTATATACCGATTTATCAGGCCGATGTGGTTGCCGGATTCAGTCACGAGACCATAAATTACATACTCGGCGGGCGTTTCCGGGCCTCATACAGGCCGCTTAATGACAACATCGCAAACGGTCGCATCAGAGGCGTGGCGGCTATAGTGGGATGCGACAACTATAGGGTCTTTGATGAAATACATGTCGAACTCGCAAAAGAGCTCATAGCTAACGACGTTTTGGTGGTGGTCACTGGTTGTGCCGCGACTGGCGTCGGCCGCGCAGGGCTTCTCAACCCTACGGCCTTGACGATGGCCGGTCCGGGGCTCAGGGAGGTCCTAGAGGCAGTGGGCTGTCCCCCGGTACTCCATATGGGCTCATGCGTGGACAACAGCCGGATACTTGTTGCCCTTACAGAGATGGCGAAGATAGGGGGATTGGGAAGCGATATAAGCGATCTTCCGGCCATAGGCTGTGCGCCGCAGTGGATGAGCGAGAAGGCTGTTGCGATAGGCCAGTATTTTGTAACAAGCGGCGCAGCCGTTGTCTTTGGTCCCAACTTCCCGACTAGCGGGTCCAGGGTGGTAACGGACTACTGCATGAAAGACATGCAGAACCTTTACGGAGCGACATGGGATGTGGCACAGACCCCTAATGAATTCGCAAACAAGATGATCGACAAGATAAACGAAAAGCGCAGGGCCTTGGGGCTTGACAAGAAAAAAGAACGCGTGCTCTTTGACATGGCCATGAGGCGTGAACTAGGTTCGCCTGGCGCGGCGCTTCATGACGTGGGGTGTCATGGGCCCGGTTAGAGTTAGGTCTTGGCGATTGCCAGGCATGGATGTGTCATCCTTCCAAGGGCATGCGACAAGGCATCCACTGCCAGAAAAGGTCGTTTATGACCTTGTTGTCGGGATAGTGTACTGCGCGCCCTGGTTATATGATTTCGCAGGATAGCTAAAAGACCGGAGTAATTAATGATATGAAAAAATCAGGTGCTGTTTTGGTGCTCGGAGGCGGTGTGGCCGGTGTCCAGTCGGCCATGGACTTGGCTGATCTCGGTTATTATGTCTATCTGGTCGAGAAAAAGGCCTCTATCGGTGGTATGATGGCCCAGCTCGACAAGACCTTTCCCACCAATGATTGTGCACTCTGAATACTTGCGCCCAAGCTGGTGGAGGCCGGTCGGTCTCCCAACATAGAGATACTTACGAATGCAAGGCTCGAGTCCATTGAGGGTGCGCCCGGGAACTTTATGGCGATGGTGCGTCAGGAGCCTCGTTATATAGATGAGGACAAGTGCACAGCCTGTGGGACCTGCACCATGTATTGCCCAAGACCCATACCGGATCTCTACAACGAGAGACTGGAGATGACAAACGCCCCTCACAAAGATTATCCTCAAGCGGTCCCAACCAGTTACTATATAGACCCCATGGCATGTCTGAGGGTCAATTATGAGACCTGTAACCTATGTGCCCAGACATGTACGGCCAAGGCCATAGACTTTACACAAAAGCCGAAGGAGTTGTCGCTTGAGGTAGGGGCTGTAGTACTTGCCCCGGGTTTTGGCAGGGTCGCCCAGGAGGTGCTTGCAAGATTTGGTTATGGCCGTTTCCCGGATGTTGTGACGAGCCTTGAGATGGAGAGGATTATGTGCGCTTCAGGTCCGTCCGAAGGTCATATAGTTAGACTTTCAGATGGACGGGCGCCGAAAAAGATCGCCTTCTTGCAGTGTATTGGTTCAAGAGATGAGACATGTGGAAACGGTTATTGCTCATCCGTGTGCTGTATGTATGCCATAAAAGAAGCCTCAGTCATCAAGGAGCACGAGCCCGATCTGGATATTGCCTTGTTTTTTATTGATATAAGGACCCAGGGAAAGGGTTTTGACGCCTCCAGGGAGAGGGCGGAAAGGAATTATGGGCTCAGGATTATTAGGGCCAAGGTGCCAAGGGTTGATCAGGTTGACGGGCGGCTTGTGCTCACTTGGGTTACGGATGATGGCGAGCACCATTCGGAGGTCTTTGACATGGTGGTGCTTTCCGTCGGGCTCGAGGCCCCGGAGGATGCGGAAGAGATAGCGAAGACTGCGGGGATAGAGCTGAACCACTATGATTTTTGCAAGACGGATATAGGTGCGCCGCTGTCTTCGAGCCGCCCCGGCGTCTTTGTTGCAGGTGCGTTCCAGGGGCCGAAAGATGTACCTGAAAGCGTTACGCAGGCCTCAGGTGCGGCTGCAGCAGTGTCAGAGATGCTGGCTGAAGGCCGCGGCACACAGAGTGTAACCCTGACATATCCGGATGAAGATGAATCTTTGGCCAGAGAGGAGCCGAGGATCGGCGTCTTTGTCTGTCACTGTGGGACAAACATCGCAGGGGTGGTGGATGTCAAGGCAGTTAAGGACTATGCCGGGACATTGCCAAACGTCGTCCTATATGAAGATACTATGTATTCCTGTTCCCAGGATGCCTTGAAGCTGCTCGTTCAAAAGATAAAAAATAACAGACTCAATCGAGTGGTCATCTCGGCCTGTTCTCCGAGGACCCATGAGCCGCTCTTCCAGGAGACATTGAGGACCGCGGGCGTCAATCCTGCGTTCTTCGAGATGGCGAATATCAGGGATCAGTGTTCATGGGTTCATGCCCATGAGCCTGAGGCAGCAACACAGAAGGCAAAGGATTTGGTGAGGATGGCTGTCGCTAAGGCGAGGCTCCTTGAGCCCCTTCCTCAGCAGACCGTATCAGTCACGCCGAGCGCCGTAGTGCTCGGCGGCGGGGCTGCGGGCATGTCAGCAGCCCTTAGTATAGCCGATCAGGGCTATGAGTGCCTGTTGGTGGAAAAGACTGATCAGCTCGGCGGAAACCTGCGCCGCGTGACTTGGACTGTCGATGGCCAGGATGCGGCAAAGATAGTCGGCGGTCTCATAGAAAAGGTCAATTTCCACCCAAGGATACGCGTGCTTTTTGATGCCGAGCTCGAAAGCATTTCCGGATATATAGGCAATTTCACCTCGACTATCAGACACGGCGGACAGGCTGAGCTAATAAACCATGGCGTGCTCGTTGTAGCAACCGGTGCAAGACAGTATACGCCTAAATCCTATCTCTACGGCGAAAGCAATAAGGTTATGACCCAGCTTGAGCTTGAAGAATGGCTCAAAAAAGGCAAGGCCGTGCTGAAGAATGTGAATTCCGTGGTCATGATTCAGTGCGTCGGAAGTCGGGGAGAGGATCTCTCCTATTGCAGCCGGATCTGTTGCGGCCAGGCGGTGAAAAATGCCTTGAAGCTCAAGGAGCTTAAGCCCGGACTGAGGATAATGATACTTTACAGGGACATCCGCACATACGGATTTTCAGAAGACCTGTACCGAGAGGCCCGCAAAAAGGGCGTCATATTTTTGAGATATGAGCCTGACAGAAGACCAGAGGTTATAAAGACGAGGGGCTGGGTTAGCGTCCGTGTCTTTGATAGGCTTCTTGGTGAGGAGATAGAGGTCCCGGCTGGGTTGGTGGTGCTTTCAGCCGGCATAGCCCCAGGGGACAACGAGGCCCTGGCGAGACTTTTAAAGGCCCCGCTTACTGGGGATGGTTTTTTTCTCGAGGCCCATGCAAAGTTGAGGCCTGTAGAGGTGGCTGTAGATGGGGTGTTTTTGTGTGGTCTTGCCCACGGGCCGAAGTCACTTGATGAATCGATATCGCAGGCAAAGGCAGCGGCTGCCAAGGCCGTGATCCCGCTTGCAAAAGGAAGGGTGGCGGTGGCGCCCATTGTATCAAGGGTAGATCAGGCGAAGTGTATAGGCTGTGGCATATGCGAGAGCCTCTGTCCGTTCAGCGCCATACGTCTTCAAAGGGTGGATAAGCGCCGCAAGGCCGAGACTATTACTGCATCCTGTAAAGGCTGCGGCATATGTGCATCGCACTGCCCGACTTTGGCTATAAGCATGGGCGGCTTTACCGATGACGAGATAATGGCCCAGATACATGCCTTTGCCGGGGAGTTCTGTAAAGGCAGCACAATGGATTGATTTTATGAAGTATCAATATGAATGATTGCGCAGCAAAAAGCAGTGGCAGGCCCACATGCCTGCCTAAAGGAGATATATTATGACCCAGACAGAGGGCTTTGATCCCCGCATATTGGGCTTTTTCTGTCACTGGTGCTGTTATGCCGCCGCAGATTCTGCCGGCGTCGGACGGTATCAGTATCCGCCAAATATCAGGGTAATAAGGGTGATGTGCACGGGGCGGATCGATGCGAGGTTTATCCTGGAGGCCTTTAGATGCGGGGCGGATGGTGTGTTTACAGGCGGGTGACACCTGGGCGAGTGTCATTACCAGTCTGGTAATTACGAGGCGTTGATAATGGCCGAGACTGCGCGGCAGGTATTAAGGGCCGCCGGCATGAATCCCGACCGTTTTACCCTTGAATGGGCGTCGGCTGCGGAAGGTCCAAGGTTTGTAGAGCTTGTAACTAGATATGTCGCGAAAATCAGGACGATGGGGCCTTTTGGGCAAGGAGATGGCGAGGTCGATCCGACTACATTGAAAAGGCGGCTTGGGGCCGCATTCAGGGCCGCTCAGGTCCCAAAGGTGCGTACCGCTATTGGGAATCTTGCAAAGAAGATGCATGAACAAGGCGATTATTCAATCTATACGCCAGACGCCATCTCGAGGGATGTGGCGGAGAAGGTCCTGCCGGTCTTTCGCGAAGAGGCGCTGAGGGAAGACCTTTTGTCGGTCATGGCCGATGGCGTCCATCACGACATTTCATCGTTGAGGGGCCTGAGCAGCGCCCCTGATGATTTAATTGATAAGGTCATCCAGGGCCTTGTGAAAAAGGGCGTTGTAAAAGAAGATGGCCAGGGTCTCGTCCTGGTCAGGAATGAGTGAAGGCGGGGCTTGCTATGACCATACAGGCGGCATCTCTGAACGAATCGTTTGAAACCGGAATCGCCGTTTATGACGGCTGTTTAACCTTGGCTCAATGCTTTACCTGCGGCGCATGCAGTGGCGCATGTCCTGTCGAGAAGGTGGTCTCGGCGTTCGACCCTAGGAAGATTGTGCACATGGTAATCCTTGGGATGGAAGACGAGCTCATGACTTCCGACATCATCTGGGCGTGCTCTCAGTGTCAGAGCTGTGTGCCAGTGTGTCCACAAGGGGTGCGTTGTAGCGATGTAATCAAGGCCCTGAGGACAGAGGCGGTGAGGCGAGGGCTGGCGGACAGAGAGAGGCTTAAAAGGCTCGGGCTCTTTGCAGAGGTCGACCCTGGCAAGTGCGTGGCCTGTCTTACTTGTGTAAGGCTCTGTCCATTCGGTGCGCCCGGGATTGTCTCCGAGGGCTATGCCTTTATCGATCCAGATAAGTGTAAGGCCTGTGGCATATGCGTCCTAGAATGCCCGGCTAAGGCTATAGCGCTTTCGCCTTCACAGGAATATAGGGGTATGGTGGAGGGAAGAGATGTCCGATAGCAATCCCAAAATCGTGGGCTTTTGTTGCAATTATACTATTTCTGTATCTGCAGAGGCCATAAAAGAGACTGGGCTCCTGCCGGATGGCGTCCAGATCGAGAGGGTTCCTTGTACTGGTAGGCTTGAGCTCACATCTATTCTGGATGCCTTCAGTGCGGGTGCCGATGCAGTCTTTGTAGCCGGATGTCCGGTCGACGGCTGTCACAATCTGAATGGGAGTCGGATGGCCGCCAAGAGGGTAAAGAAGGCGGGCGAGATATTGAAAGAGCTCGATATGAACCCAGAGCTTGTCGGGATGTTCTTTGTCCCGCGCGGCGAATCAGGCCCTGTTGTGGATGCGGCCCGCGAGATGATAGGCCGTGTGAGGGGTGAAAAGAAATGATAATAGCTGAGAGAAAGCCGTTGAAAGAGATATTGAAGATGCTTGAAGGGGTCTCGAGGCTCCTGATCCTCGGATGTCGGGGCTGTGTTGCGGTATGTTCGGCAGGCGGGGATAAGGAGGTCGCGATCCTGGCCTCGGCCATAAGGCTTGGGCGCAGGAATCTTGGGGCGTCTATCGAGATAGACACGGATACCTATGTAAGACAGTGTGATCCAGAATACCTTGAGCCATTGAAGGAACGCGGCAAGGGCTATGATGCGGTTCTATCAACGGCCTGTGGCGTAGGTGTGAATTTTATAGCCGATCTATGTCCTGGCGTCAGGGTTTTCCCTGCGCTTAATACCTCGTTTTATGGGGCGAATCTCTCGAGCGGCGAGTGGAAGGAGATGTGTGCAGGCTGCGGGGCCTGTGTGTTGCACTTGACAGGCGGGCTTTGTCCTGTAGCAAGGTGCGCCAAGGGGCTTTCAAACGGGCCGTGCGGCGGCTCCCAGGGCGGCAGGTGCGAGATCGATCCTGACACCCCATGCATCTGGCACAGGATTTACGATAGACTTTCCGCGCAGGGTGAGGCCGAAAGACTGACAGAAATAATGCCCATTCGCGATTGGACCGCTGCAGGACACGGCGGACCGCGTCGCAGGGTCAGGGAGGATCTGTTGCCGTGATAGCAGGAAGCAATCTGGAACATATATTGACATCAGGCCAATTTGCAGTCACAGGGGAACTTGGTCCGCCGAAGAACGGGGATCCGGATGTAGTGCGCAGGAAGGCGCGTATACTCAAAGGGCATGTGGACGCTGTAAATATAACAGACTGTCAGACTGCGATCGTGCGCATGTCAAGCCTGACAGCCGGACTTATCGCCCTTTCCGAGGGGCTTGAACCGGTCATGCAGATGACCTGCAGGGACAGAAACCGTATAGGTATGCAGGCAGACATACTAGGTGCATCAGCCCTCGGGATCAAGAATCTCTTGTGTCTTACCGGAGACCATCAGCGTTTTGGCAATCACCCCCAATCCAAGGGTGTCTTTGACATGGACTCTATACAGCTCCTTGGTATGGTCAGAGGTATGCGGGACGATGCGCGGTTTCAATGTGGAGAGGAGATAAAGGGCGCGGCGCCTAGGTTCTTTCTTGGAGCCGCCGCCAATCCGTTTGCAGACCCGTTTGAGTTCAGGCCAAAGAGGCTTGCTAAAAAGGTCGAGGCTGGGGCTAATTTCATACAGACTCAGATCATCTACAATGTCAAGAAGTTTGCAAGGTTCATGGAAATGGTTCGCGACCTCGGTCTCCATGAGAAGGTCTATATCCTTGCTGGCGTCACCCCGCCCAAGTCTTTCGGCATGGCTAAATACATGAAAAACAATGTCCCAGGGCTTGAGGTTACGGACGAGGTGCTCAAGCGATTAAGGGATTCAAAGGATCAGAGGGAGGAAGGGATCGATATAGCTGTCGATATTATCAACCAGGTGCGCGAGATCCCTGGCGTTGCAGGTTGTCATATAATGGCGATCGAGTGGGAAGAGGCTGCACCCGAGATTGTAAAGAGGGCCGGGCTTGGGCCGAGGCCGGAGGTAAGGGGTGTAGAGCCGGTGCTCGTCGGGCAGGAGGCCTTGGATGTATCGTTTGAGAGAGGAAGGTCTGAGGCAGAGGCTGAACTGAAGTCCAAGCTTGAAAAGGCCAGGGCCGAGGCCTTGGCGTCAAGGGAATCGGCAGCGAGGGAAAGGGAAAGGATCGACGTCGAATTGATGGGTCTTAAGAAGGAACTGGAGGCAGCAAAGGCGATGGCTAGTCAGCAAGATATGGAAGCAAGGGCCGCAAGGCTTGAGCTTGAGGAGAATAGACGATCACCTGGACAAGTGCCCATGGCTGATATGGTGCAGACCGGTGGGTCTGTCTGCCATGGCACACCGCTTTCTCCAAGGGAGCAGGTTATACTCAGATCTTTGAATCTAGGTCTTGGGGCGCTCAGAAAGGCGCTGGGCCTCACTGAAGAGCAATTTGAGGCGATCAGACACTTTCTTGAGGCTGAATTCATGCTCCATGGGGGTGGGATGGAGCCAGCGACGGTCATTGAGCCAGCACAGGTCCTTCATGCGGCCCCTCAAGAGACAGACAGGATTGATGCCAAGATAGAAGCGCCGCCCCAAGTCGTGGCCCAAATGCCTGTCAAAGATATGGGTTTGCCCCCCTGCCCCGAGGGATTTACTGAAGAAGAGTGGATACAGAAGCTCGTCATTCGTCTTGTCGGTAAGGGCAATGTTTGTCTGGCCAAGGGGGATGTCGACGGCGCAAGGGATTGTTTCAAAAAGGCGCTTGATCTCAAACCTGGCGACGAAAAGGCTGCCCGCGGCATGAAGGCCGTGGAGGCGGGCGGGGTGGTGGTGCAGACTGCACCGATTCGGCCTATGCCTTCAGAGGTACCAAGACCTCTCGAACCAAGGCCCGAAGAAAAGGCTGGAGAGGCTGCGGCGCCGATCCCCCACGAGATACAGATGCCTGAGCCCAAGCAGGCGCCTAGGGAAAAAGTCAAACAGGCGTCGAAGAAGAAAGAAGAGAGGGAAGTGCCGACTGTTGCAGCGGCCAAGGCCACGGTCTCCAGTCTCAAAAAAGAGGCCAAGTCCCTTATAGAAAGAAGCGCTGGGATACCGCAGGACTTGTTTATAGAAAGGGTGGACTCCTTCATCCGCGAGGTGACCATAGGAGACGACGAAAGGGCGATAACGGTGGGCGGTGAGAGCGCCTTGCCGTTTCATCTCTTTGAGGGCGACATGCCCAATCCACCCAGGGTGGCGCTTGAGGTGCTGGATGTCCCGCCAGAGGATTGGCCTGAATGTCTCTCCGTCTACTATAAAGACGTAATAGGCGACCCTGTTGCCTGGGCGAGGAAATGCGTGAATGAATTCGGTGCAAGAGCGGTATGTCTGTCGCTTGTCAGTACGGATCCGAATGGCCTCAACCGACCGTCATCCGATGCGGCAAAGACCGCAAAGGCCGTCATAGACGAGATCAATGCGCCGGTCATCTTGTGGGGCTGCGGCAATGCCGAAAAGGACACGGAGACCTTAAGGGAGGTCACGGGTCTTATTGGTTCTAAGAAGGTATGTATAGCGCCGCTTACTGATGCGAATTATCGAAACCTCGGGGCAACGGCTATGGCATTTGGATTGCCGGTTGTGGCCTCAACCCCGATCGACGTGAATCTTGCCAAACAGTTGAATATCCTCTTTGAGAACCTCGGGGTGTCCCTAAATCAGATACTAATGGATCCATCCATAGGCGCGGTGGGCTATGGACTCGAGTATACATACTCGGTCATGGAGCGTATCCGCCTTGCAGCCCTTACTCAGCAGGACGACAAGCTGCAGGCGCCTTTTATCTGTCAGCTTGGCAGGGAGGTATGGAAGGCCAAGGAGACAAAGTTGCCCACCGATCCTTATTACGGAGACCAGGAGAAAAGGGGGGTGCTTATGGAGGCTGTAACCGCGTCGGTCCTCATGCTGGCAGGTGGCGAGCTCATGGTTATGAGGCATCCCCATGCGGCATCTTTGGTGGATACGCTGGTCCAGGGGATGATGTAATACAATAATGACTGGAGGAGATTATGTCTAAGATCATCTGTTCATCAGCAATCCGCGGCGCTCACAAGATAGTGGATATGGCTGAAGAAAAATATGAGGAGGCACTTAAAAAATATGGGCCTGAGCGCGAGGTGGCCTTTCCGAATACAGCTTATTACTTGCCGATCATATACAGCATACTCGGCGCCCCTGTCTCGAGACTGGGTGACATGAAAGACATATTCAAGGAGTGTCGCAAGCTCCTTCCGCCACCTGTAAGCGAAGGGGTTTGGCTTCCCTATCTCGCTCCGGCCCTTGATGCAGGGATGGCCACCTTTTTCGCCGAAGAGATGTATGAGGCCATAAGATATATAGACGACCCTGATTTTTATGCAAAGACTGAGGATCCGCCAGAGGGCAGGGTATGGCTCGGTGCAGCGGATGATGTGATATTCAGGAAGCGCGGCGTGGAGTTTGTCGACGGCACCGCTCCTGGTTTCGCCGCCATACTAGGCACGCCATCCGACCCTGAGATGGCCAGCAAAATAGCAACCGAGCTCCAGGAAAAAAATCTCTATATCTTTATGCACGACCAGACGGAAGGCATAACCATGCCTGATCAGCTTAAGAAACAGAAGGTGCAGATCGGTTGGTCGACCCGCCTTGTGCCGTTCGGACCCACATATACCTCGGCTGTTTTTGCCATAGGCTTCGCCTGTCGTGTCGCCTTGGCCTTCGGCGGCATTAAGCCTGGTGATTACAAGGGCAATCTTATATATAACAAAGACAGGACGTTCGCCTTTGTGATGGCCTTCGGCCCTGTATCAGACGAGTGGTATGCAAATGCGGCAGGCGCCATCAATTGGGGTTTCCCAACCATATCTGACTGGGATATCCCGCAGGTGCTCCCGACCGGCATATGTACCTATGAGCATGTCGTGAGCAAGGTGCCGCACGAAGAGATCGTCCAGAAGTCAATAGAGGTGAGAGGGCTCAAGGTCTCCGTTACAAAGATAGACATACCGGTCTCTTACGGTCCTGCCTTTGAGGGCGAGCGGGTCAGGAAAGACGACCTCTTTCTGGAGTGTGGCGGTGGCAGGACGCTTGGTGTAGAGCTCCTGGTCTCAAAGGATATGGAAGAGGTTCAGGATGGCCTTGTGACCGTAGAAGGGCCTGAGATGACGGATATGCAGCTGGGCGCAAAGTTGCCGCTCGCGATACTTGTCGAGGTGGCCGGCCGCCAGATGCAGTCAGACTTCGAGCCGATCCTTGAGCGTCAGTTTCACCACCTTATAAACTACGCCCAAGGCCTAATGCATGTAGGACAGCGGAACATCATGTGGCTAAGGGTCGGCAAGCAGGCCATAGAAAAGGGCTTCAAGTTCGAACATATAGGCCGCATACTTCACGGCAAGCTTCACCAGGAGTTTGGGGCCATTGTGGATAAGGTACAGGTCAAGATATACACAGAGGAGGAAAAGGTAAAAGAGATCCTGGAGCTCGCAAGACAGGTCTATGCCGCCCGGGATGAGCGCCTGGGTTCGATGACAGATGAAACCGAAGAGATATTTTATTCGTGTACCCTCTGTCAGTCGTTCGCCCCGAGTCATGTATGCGTGATTACGCCTGAAAGGATCGGGATGTGCGGGGCCTATAACTGGCTTGATGGAAAGGCGTCTTATGAGATCAACCCGACAGGTCCAAATCAGCCTATAGTAAAAGGTGAGCTTATAGACCCATTGCTTGGTCAATGGGTCGGGGTCAATGAGTTTGTGAAGAAGGCCTCTAGGGGCAAGGTGGAGCGCGTAAGCGCCTATAGCCTTATGGTCGATCCTATGACCGCTTGTGGGTGTTTTGAGGCCATAGCGACTATGTTGCCCATGTGCAACGGCATAATGCTGGTAAACCGCGATTATTTAGGCATGACGCCGAGCGGGATGAAGTTCACCACCCTTGCCGGTATGGTCGGCGGTGGGGCCGTAACCCCAGGTTTCTTGGGCGTATCCAAGCACTATATGTGCAGCCGCAAATTCATGAAGGCCGAGGGGGGATTGAAGCGGGTGGTCTGGATGCCTAAGATGCTCAAGGAGGAGCTCAAGGATCGGCTGCTGATAAGGGCGCAAGAGGAAGGCGTGCCCGATCTCCTTGATATGATTGCAGACGAAGAGGTGGGTGTCACGGAAGATGCGGTCCTTGCCTTCCTGCAGGCAAAGGGTCATCCTGCGCTTTCAATGGAGAGTGCGGTTTAGACAAGAGAGAAAGTGAGGATAAGACATGGCGCTTACAGGGATTCAGATATTAAAGATGCTCCCGAAGACAAACTGTGGGGAGTGCGGCGTGCCTACATGTCTGGCCTTTGCCATGAAGGTGGCGGCTGGGCAGGCTGAGATCGGTGGCTGTCCTTATGTCTCTGAAGAGGCGAAACAGCAGATAGGCGAGGCGTCGGCCCCGCCTATACGTACCATAACCCTCGGCGGCGGAGACGCTGTATTTAAGATGGGCGGAGAGACCTGTATCTACAGACATGAAAAACGCTTTGAAAATCCGACTGGCATAGCCGTTCTCATAAAAACCGATATGTCCGACGCCGAGATCCAGGGCCGTCTCGAGAGGTTCAATGCCTTGAAATATGAGCGGGTCGGTCTTGAGCTCAAGGCGGACATTGTCGCTGTAAAAGACGCCGGCCAGGGGGAAGCCGCATTTGTTTCGCTAGTGGAGAGGGTGAGAAGTCAATGTCCCAACGCCGCGCTTGTGCTTATGAGCAGCGATCCTTCAGCGCTGACCGCGGCCGCTAAGGCATCCGGTGCTTCAAGGTCCCTTTTATATTGCGCCACAGCTGGAAATTTGGACGCCATGGCCGGTGTAGCCAAGGAGACGGGCGCGCCGCTTGCTGTAAAGGGCGAGACCATCGGGGAGGTTGCCTCTTTAACGGAAAGGCTCCTGAGCGCAGGCCTCAAAGACCTTGTCATCGATACCGGGGCGAGGACGATGAAGGCCGTGTTTGAAGACCAAGTCGCCATAAGGAGGGCCAGTATCAGACATAAATTCAAACCATTAGGGTTTCCGACCATCACGTTTCCATGTGAGATCACTGAAGACCTCATGCTTGAAACTCTTGTGGCCTCGGTCCTGATTGCAAAATACGCAGGCATAGTAGTGCTCTCTGATTTGAGGGGGGAGTCGCTGTTTCCTCTTTTGCTCGAACGCCTCAATATATATACCGATCCTCAGCGGCCTATGGTGGTGCAGGAGGATATCTATCCGATAAACGGTCCTGGAGAGGACTCGCCGGTGCTCATAACCTGCAATTTCTCGCTTACCTATTTCATAGTCTCTGGCGAGGTCGAGGGGAGTAAAATACCGTCATGGCTTCTGATAAAAGATACAGAGGGTCTATCTGTTCTTACCGCATGGGCCGCCGGTAAGTTCAGTGCGGATCTGATAGCCGGATTTGTTAAAAAGAGCGGCATTGCAGACAGGGTGAGACACAGAAACCTTATTATCCCTGGTTATCTTGCTTCCATCAAAGGCGAGCTCGAAGAGGAGCTCCAGGGCTGGAATATCCAGATAGGGCCCAGAGAGGCGAGTCATCTGCCAGCCTTTTTGCGGGATTGGCGGGCGGTTGCGGTCTGAGTCGTCAAGCGCCTTGCGCGAATCTATGGATCTCGGAGGATTGAACGATGTACGTCCAGTGTATAGCTGAGAGTATCAACATAATGGGCAAGCGGACTGGCGCCGCCATGAAGGCCAGAGACCCTGCGCCTATCGAGCTTATGGCCAACGAAGAGGTGGCGAACGGCGCGGATTTCCTGGATATGAACATAGGTCCGGCCAGAAAAGACGGCCAGGAGCTCATGCCATGGATAGTCAGGGTGGTTGAGGAGGTTACGGACTGCCCCCTCTCGCTCGACACCACAAATGCAGATGCGCTTATAGCAGGAATCAAGGCCGCAAGGCATCCGAGCCGACATATAATGAATTCCATATCGCTTCAGCCTGAGCGTATGAAAAAGCTTATCCCTGTGGCAGCGGAGATGGGTTGCTATGTCGTTGGGCTGCTCTGGGGCGTGGACGGTATGCCGCGTGATTCAAACGAACGGGCCGCGATGACCGTGGACCTGACGATGGCCATGAACGAAGCCGGCATACCAAACGAGCGGATACTTATAGATCCTATTGCAACGCCAATCACCCTTGGTTCAGATCAGGTAATGAGCGGCATCGGTTTCATGGAGATGCTCTCTGAGATAGCCCCTGGTGTCAAGTCCACGGTCGGGCTTTCAAATGTTTCAAATGGCGTCTCGGCGGAGAAGCGGCATTATCTCAACCGGGCGTATCTTGCCATGTTGATGAAGGTCGGTATCTGGTCGGCGATCGTCGACGCCTACGACGAGGAGCTGATGGCCTTGGCCCATGGTGAGAGGCCGGAGCTGGTAAAGGTCGTTCATGACGTCATGGACGACAACGATCCTGATCCAAAGACCCTTTCCCCGAAGGAGCTCGAATACTATAAGACTACGCGTGTTCTGATGGGAAAGACCATATTTTCAGAATCTTGGTTGGAGCTTTAATATGGACAGCATAACCGTCAAGATCAACGGCCAGACGGCGAGGTTCAAGCCAGGGCTTACCATACTTGAGGCAGCAAGAGACATTGGGGTTTTTATCCCGACCCTGTGTTTCCTTGAAGGTTTGGAGGTATCCAGGAGACCTTGCATGATGTGTCTCGTTGATGTGGAAGGGAGGGGCCGAGTTAGGGCGTGCTCGACCCAGATAGAAGACGGTATGATCGTCATCACGCATTCGAAGGAGATCGAAGAGTTAAGGGCCAAGCGTCTTCAGGCCCTTGCTGAGGTGCATTACGGAGACTGTCGGGCCCCGTGTAATCTGACCTGTCCAGGCGGTATAAACGTCCAGGGCTATGTAAATCTGATAGCCCGCGGCGAGTTTGAAGCGGCCCTCAGACTTATAAAAGAAAGAAATCCTCTTCCTGTATCAGTAGGGAGGGTTTGTCCTAGGTTCTGTGAGACCAGATGCCGCAGGGTGCTTATAGATGAGCCCATAGCCATAAATCATCTCAAGCGTTTTGTGGCTGACCATGCCCTTGAACACGGTCTTTATAGAGATGAGACTGGATCGCCTACGGGTCGTAGGGTTGCGATCATAGGCGGAGGGCCGGCTGGCCTTTCCGCTGCTTACTATCTCAGGAAGTATGGGCACGAGACTACCATATTCGAGGCTGAGGAAGGACTCGGCGGGGCCTTGAGGTACTGGTTGCCCGGCTATAAGCTCCCTAAAAGGCCTTTGGATGCAGAGATAAAGGCGATCTTGAACATGGGTGTCCATGTCAAGACAGGGAGGAGATGGGGAGAGGATTTTACCCTGAAGGATCTCCAGGACCAGGGTTTTGAGGCCGTATTCATTGCGGTCGGTCTCAACAAGCAAAGGGCCCTTGATATCCAAGGAAGCGAATTGACCATGGACGGCCTTAGCTTTTTGAGGAATATAAATATCGGCCGTACACCTAAAATAGGCAATAAGGTGCTTGTTATAGGCGGCGGTGACGTGGCTATTGACTCCGCAAGATCTGCGGTAAGACTCGGGGCGGGCGATGTGACTGTCATATATCCGAGGTCGAGAATGGAGCTCACTGCACAACAGCGCGACGTCCAGGAGGCCGAGAAGGAAGGTGTCCAGTTCTTCTTGATGGCCATGCCCCTCAAGATAGTTAGAGAAGACGGTCAGTTGAGGGTGGAGATGGCAAGGACCGTGCTTGACGAACCTGACGAAAGGGGCCTGAGGCATCCCATTCCAATGCCGGGTTCAAGGTTGTTTTGGGAAGGAGATGTCGTGATAGCCGCCCTTGGCCAGGAAGGCGATCCGAACATATCGACTTATGGGGAGCTCGAGTCGCAGCTTAAGCTGAATCAACGCGGTACGATAAAGGCCAATCCGACTACCATGGCTACAGGCGTTGAAGGCGTTTATGCTGGAGGAGATGCGGTAAGCGGGCCGCGTACCGTGATACAGGCCGTAGCCTCAGGACGCAGGGCGGCTGAGGCCATAAACGAGTTTCTATCAGGCGAAAGGGCCCCTGCAGAGACCAGATTTAATTTTTCAAAAGGAAAACGCTTTGAAGATGTGGATATGCACAATTTTGACGGCTATTCCATCAAGCTGAGCGAGACCATGCCGGCCAGGCCTGCCGACCGCAGGAATAGGGACTTTGACGAGGTGGAGCTCGGTTTTACGGAAGAGATGGCCAAGAGAGAGGCTGGGCGATGTCTAAAGTGCGGCTGTCTAGGTCTTTCAAAGTGCGAATATCGTGAGCTCTCTGCATCGTATAAGGTAAATGCAGCTGGTGCGCTTCAAAGACTTAAGACCGGTATAGACGCCTCCCACCCGTTTATTGTAGTCGATGCCGACAAGTGTATTGGCTGTACAAGATGCGAAAGGAGTTGTAAATATGGTGCACTTGAGCTCTCTATCCAGGAAGACGGCGTTACGACCACCTTCCTTGGTGCATCGATCAAGCTGAACGAAAATTGCGTTTCGTGCGGGGCTTGTGTTGATGCATGTCCTACAGGGGCGCTTATAAAAAAGACCTCTGTGGTGCCGCTGATGCCTGATCAAGTCGAGGAGATAAAGAGCGTCTGCACATATTGCGGGACAGGCTGCAGTGTCAGCATTATCAGGAAACACGGGGCCATACTTGAGATAAGGGCCAACAGGGCTGATCCACCCAATTTCGGCGATCTATGTGTAAAAGGCCGATTTGGTTATACGTTTTATCATAATCAAGAACGCGTATCTACCCCCCTGGCGAGGGAGAGCATAGATGAGCCTTTCAGGGAGGTCTCATGGGATGAGGCCGTAACCCTCATAGCCGGACGACTTTCAATGATAAAAGATCGTTCAGGCGCTGACAGTATAGGGCTTATCTCTTCCTCGAGGTGCACGAACGAAGAAAACTATCTCATTCAGAAGTTGGCGCGTGCGGTGATCGGCACGAACAATGTCGATAACTGCGCGCGGGTCTGACACGCCCCGACGGTCAGCGGTCTGCTGGCCACACTTGGAAGCGGGGCTGCGACGACGCCATTTGAGCAGATAATCGGTACGGATCTGCTCTTGATATGTGGCTCCAACACCACAGAGGCCCATCCGATCGTTGGATTGAAGGTGAAGGAGGCGGCGAGGCATGGGACAAGATTGGTCGTGATCGACCCAAGGCGGACAGAGGTGGCGGTCATGGCCGAGGCGCAGACGGGCGGTCTTTTCCTTCAGCTTAGACCTGGTACTAACATACCGCTTCTGAATGGGATGCTCTACGTCATCTTTGAAGAGGGTCTCGAAAATAAGACCTTTATTGAGGGTCGGACTGAGAACATGGATGCCGTCAGGGCCCATGTTGCAGAATATCCACCCGAAAAGGTTGAAGAGATAACCGGCGTCGAGGCAAGACTTATCCGTGAGGCGGCGAGGGCGTATGCTAAGGCGGAAAATGCCTTGATACTGTATGGTCTTGGAGTTGCGGAGCACAAAGGTGGAACCGCAGGGGTAATGGCATTGGCGAATCTCGTGCTAGCGACTGGGCACGTCGGCAGGCCTTTCAACGGGATAAACCCACTTCGAGGCCAGAACAACGTACAGGGCGCCTGCGATATGGGCACCCTGCCTTATTCATATCCGGGGTATTCCCCGACGGATGACCCGAATGCCCTGGCCCATTTCGCCAGCGTCTGGGGGGTGAAGGAACTGCCCTGTACTGATGGACTTCTTGAGCCCCAGATGTATGACGCCGCCTTGTCTGGTGGGCTCAAGGCGATGTATATAGTCGGCTATGATCCGGCCCAGACACAGGCAAATGTCGGCCACGTGCAGAAGGCCTTATCAAGGCTTGATTTTGTAGTTGTGCAGGACCTTTTTTTGACGGAGACGGCCCGTTTTGCCCATATCTTCCTGCCAGCGGCATGTTTTTATGAAAAGGACGGTACATTTACAAGCGGCGAGCGTCGTGTGAGGCTTGTTCATAAGGCGGTCGAGCCTTTCGGCGGGTCAAGGGCCGATTGGGAGATCATCTGCCTTATAGCCAGGGCGATGGGGCACCCGTTTGTTTACAGACATCCTAAGGATATAATGGAGGAGATTGCAAGGGTAGTTCCGCAATATGCAGGGATATCATATGGAAGATTAGAAGGTGAGGGGCAGGTCTGGCCTTGTCCGTCACCTGGGCACCCGGGTACGCCGTTACTTCATGTCGATCGCTTTCCAATAGGTAGGGGGCGCTTTGTGCCTGTATCCTATGTACTTCCAGAGGAGGATGCGGACAAGGACTATCCGTTTGTCCTTATAACAGGAAGAAGGCTTGTGCACTACAATAATGGTTCGATGACCAGGCGCTCCGAGGGCTTCGAGGCCATTTCGGACCGCGAGGTCGTAGAGATCAATCCGGTGGATGCAAGACGTATCGGGGTGAAAGATGGGGCGGATGTATATGTCGTTTCCAGACGCGGCAGGATAAAAGTGAAGGCCGCCGTAACGGATAGGAGCAGGCAGGGTACGGTGTTTCTTTCGTTCCATTTTCAAGAGGCCCTTGTAAACCTCCTGACGAGTCCGGGTCTCGATTTGAAGACCCTGACACCGGAATACAAGGTCTGTGCAGTGAGAATTGAGCCCGTTGCTTGATCTCAGAAGCCGTATGTCTTAAAATAAAACAAGCGCCGTTTTGACGCTTGTTTGGGGATAGTTTCAACTGGTTGCTGTATTTAGACTGATAGAGCGTTATCTGCGCCTCCAGCCGTTCCAGACTGGAAAGCCGTTTGTGTCGCGGAGCGTCAATACATCATCCCCTCTTTTTACCTCTGAGGCAATAATGGTGGGTTTGCCTTCAAATGTCACTCTCGAACCCTTAACCTCGACCTTGTCCTTTGGCGCAATCTTTATGCTCTGATTTTCAATAAACCAACCGGGGCCAAGGTGGACCGGTATCGTTTCCTTGTTGGTTTTGACTATGAGCTGGATGCCGTAAGACATGCCCTTTTGCGGCATAATTTTATCGACCGCCACGACCTCTCCGCTGATAGTCTCAACAGTCTGCGGGTTATACATGCTGGCGTAATGTGTCCCGGATGAGCACCAGCCGCCCCCGCCTTTCGGCATCATCATTCCCCGCTGCGCCAGTGCTTGAGTAGCAAAAAATAGACCAAATACCGCCATCACAGCAATTAATGTCACAAATCTTTTCATTTTGTTGCCTCCTGTTCTGGCTCAAGTAGGTCGGGTCAGGCGAGAAGGCCTAACCCGGCCAAATTCTGTCGTTATCTATAGAGATCTATAGAGGACCTCTTGCTCCCACAAGGGTTTGGGCGGCCCCTAATGAAGTGGAATAAACAAGGCTGAATC
>NZ_JBMFRG010000007.1:0-45635 GCF_049968175.1 Dissulfurimicrobium sp. | reverse complement strand
TACTGAAGTCTATATTCTGTTTAATTTTTAGATAAATTTCTTTTATTTCATCTTCTTTACTAAAAATTGCCTCTTTATCTAGAAAACAATCGGTACAATATTTACAAGTATGTGTATTTTTACATTTCACCTTTTGTTGCACAAAAAATGCATATATGGCCATATGAATAGGAAACATGTGTAAAATTTTATTATGATAAGAAATTGTAGCATTGGATAGATGAAGAATTATAGCAGGTTCTTTGTCATAAATAGCTAAATCAGATAGTTCAGATGGAGATATTGGATGAGAAAGCATTTTTGGGTCAAGGTGTTTACGAATGGAGATGAAAGGAATGGAGATTAATTCGATCTTGGCGTATTTGGTGTTTATTACATATTCAATTCCATTGTTGTTTCGTACTGCTATATTTTTGGATATCTTGGGAGGGTACCAGAAGTCCCTACACTGTTCAAATTCAGGCGTGACCAGCACGTGATAGATACGATCTTGGGGTCTGCCATAGATTTGCGCCGCCAAGGTCAGGCAGCTGGTCATAGTCTTCCTGCCGCCAGCTACTAAAAAGAAGACCGCTGAATCGGGATCCGAGGTCAATTGATATGCAAGATCTATACAGGTTTGAAGTAAAATTTTGTTGTCTTTGGGGGTGATGATATCGTCCAGTTCATTGCCTGTTTCATCCTTGAGAACATGTATCAGATGAGGGCCGAATTCTATGTCGTTTTCAGGTATGCCGAATTCCTGCATAAATGCTAGAAGTTTGCCGTCCATCGGGGAAAAGAGTCCGGCAAGAATCCTTTCCTTGCCGGTGCGGGTGGTGATGATCTCCAGGCGTGATATAGGCCTGCCCTGATGCCAGAGGGCATAAAGGGCCTCGGTGATGACCTGGGGAGAGAGTCCTGAAGCGGCAAGGAGTATGTTCTTCAAGACTCAGCTCCATTCTATTTGGATCCTGCCCAGACCGAAGGAGGTCTGCTTGCCGAGGTTGACCACCTCGCAATAGCGCAGAAACGGCAGGAATTCCTCAAGATCCTCACCTTGGTATATGATCTTTCCCTTCAGACCGCCTATTAGCATGGGTGTCTTCTGATGGCTGCTGTAGCGAGGAATATCTGTCCAAGAACAGTATCTAAATGCAGTCCGCACCCCTTGCGCCCTCTTCACTAAGCCTTTGTAGTCCAATGCAGGCTCACCGTCGCCGTATGCCGCCTCCAGCTCAGAGATTCGACGCAGCGCCCCTCTAATGATTACATGAAAAGGAAGTTCATTTTGAAGACGATTTTCTGATTTGAGGCGTACCGGAGTTATGCAGGAAATGCTGATCTCCCGGACATGAGAGACCGGGGCCGGTTCGATTGAAAGATCAAAGGGTTGGCTTACAGGCCTGAAGTCGCCTCCTTTATATAAGATGAAGTCGCCTTGTTTGACCATATCGAGACTGAATCTCCCTGCATTCCGGGTGGAGGCGCCCCTTCCTATACCGTTTTTGCCCATTTCTTTTACCGCATAGATGATGTATGGCAGATAATCGTTGCCGCGGCCGAACAGAAGCAATGAAAAGGACATATCATCTCCCGGTTTAAAGGAGCGCTGGGTTGAATCAGGCGGTCTCAGTACATATGGAAGTGGGCGGTGGGGGGCATGATGGGTTGGCGGGCTTGATCCATGGCGGGCCTTGGCTTCAAAGATAAAGGCGTATGCGCAATTTTTAGACAACAGACATTCTGCGCAGCTTTTGAGTCGAAGGGCGCATGCAATGGCCTTCAAGGTATGGCCAAGGCCCCCGCGAATAGCCGAGCCTTTAAACTCAGGAAGTACTGCCTGGGACTCGAATAAGCAATGGAATTTATATACGCCGACGTGCATGGCAGGTCAGATCCCCCTCTCTCGAACTATCTGTTCAACTTATCAAACCATAATATTATTATAACAAAAATCGATTTTTAAAGACACCAAGGAAAGATTTGCGGATATCTTAAAGAAGGCTTGTGACCCGGATCCATTGTCCTTTTTCATATCTTTTATTTAGATCACAAAGAGCTTGAGATTTGCAATGTCATTAATTATGATGGGCAAAATTTAAGATCTGCGTCTGGTCAGAGGTCTAATTTATCCATACTTGTCCGTCGTTCAGCCGAGGCTGATTTATTTCTGGCCGAAGGGGTCTAATTTTGTTTTTTATCATTCGATCAGGATAATTTTTTATGAATGACGATAATAAGGTAAGGCCAGTTGCATTCTATTTTCCTCAATTCCATGCGATACCTGAGAATGACGAATGGTGGGGCAAGGGTTTCACGGACTGGGTCAATGTAAAAAAGGCAAGGCCCCAGTTTAAGGGTCACTATCAACCCAGGGTGCCGCTAGGCGGCCGTTATTATGATCAGTCCAAAAAAGATGTAATCGCATGGCAGATCGAACTTGCAAGATCTTACGGTCTCTATGGTTTCTGCCACTATCACTACTGGTTCGATGGAAAGCAGCTTTTGGAGACACCGACCAATATCTTTCTTGAGTCAAAAGAGCTTGATTTCAATTTTTGCCTTGCCTGGGCCAACGAGACATGGTCCCGCCGATGGGACGGCAGGGATCATCACATCCTCATTCAACAGACCCATATACCGGATAAGGACAGATGGCTCGCCCACTTCAGATACCTCATAAGGGCGTGGTCCGATGAAAGGGCGATAAAAATAGACGGCAAGCCGGTGTTCCTGATCTACAGGGCGCATCGCATAGAAAATATCGGTGAGATGTTTGACTTCTGGAGGGAGATGGCGGCTAGAGAGGGCCTGAAGGGCTTATATTTTATTGCCATCAAACAGTATGAGTTCCCTGTGCCTGAGGTGTTGAAACATTTTGATGCCGTGGTCAACTTTCAGCCTTTTGAGGCGGTCTATTCGCCCGATTTCCCTGATAAGAAGATCATGCAGACCGGACTTGTACAGCGTTTCCGCATACTGCCTGAAAAGCTCTTGGATATATTGAGATCGATAAGATATTTCTTGTTCCGTTCGCTTACTTTTTATGATTATGAAACGGTCTGGAGGCATATCCTGCAAGAGGATTTTATAGAATGCGGGCTTCCTGTCATTTCAGGTGCATTCGTGGATTGGGACAATACGCCCAGATACGGGAAAAGGGCTAGGATATTTCTGGGGGCATCGCCCGAACGCTTTGAGTTTTATTTTAAAAGACTTGTCGAAAGGGTTGCAAAGAGGCCTGTGCAGGAGCGTTTTATCTTTATAAACGCATGGAACGAATGGGCGGAAGGGGCCTATCTAGAGCCTGACGAGAGATATGGATATGGATATCTCAAAGCTGTGAAGAGGTGTCTTGGATAGGCCTGGCCGCCATTTTGGCGTCGGAGGGCTTACCCGCCGCGGTGTATGGATAGCCGTTGACCTGGGCGGAGGGGTTTTTTGTTTGAGATCCCATTCCATCTGCACAGTTCATTGACGGTTATCTTGTATTCCCGTGCTATACTGCTCAATGTATCTCCTTTTTTGACCTTATGTGTAGCCACGGCATGGATACTGTGTCCATGCCGTGCCCTGTTGTTTTCTATCCTGGCCCTTTCAATTCGTTTTTTTGCCTTGGCTTTAGGGCTGCTGTCTACTACAGGCGGCAACCACCTTGAAACGGCCTCCTTGAGGCCTTCGACCGCACCGTTCGGCACTGTAAAATTATAAGTACCCCTTGGTATAACATTGCCGATTATCCATGGGTTCAGTTTCAAAAACCATCTATACGATACACCTGCTCCATGTGCCAAGACAGAGACGGGTATGGGGCCCTTCTGGATTGTTACGGAGGCTGTGTCCGTGCACTCCGGTTCATAAAGGCGGATGCCCTTTGTATCTATACCATAGGCTGACGGGTTTTCCATGATAAGTTTCGCTGCAATAGCGCGGAATACATAACGTTCGGTTTCTCTCGGCAGTTTAAGGCCGTAAAAATCCCTTTCGCCTTGCTCCTCCATAGCCTTTAATATCCTGTTTGGGCCGGCGTTGTAAGCCGCCAATGCAAGGGACCATGAACCGAGGGATGCCTTGAGTTCTGAAAGGTGAGTAAGCGCGGCCTGTGTAGCAAGCTCCCAATGACGTCTTTCGTCTATGCAGTCCGTCTTTTTCAGGTTGCACGATTCACCAGTGGCTTCCATGAACTGCCACGGCCCGGTCGCTCCTGCGGGGCTTACTGCATCAGCCCTGAGATTGCTTTCTATTAGGGCTACGTATTTCAGGTCTTCAGGTAGGCCCATCCGCCTTGTCATGCGCTCTATCATCGGAAAATACCTCGGGCTTCGTTTGAACCAAAGCACGGCGTCGATCTGTTGTCCAAGTATGACTACAAGTTCGGTATCAAGGCGTTCCAATACATCTTCCTTGTTGAGCGGTACAGTCTCTCCGCAGAATTCAACCTTAGCTGGGATATATAAATGGAGGAGTCCTGAGATAGGGGATGTATCAGGATTGGTCGATGCTTGAACAGGTTTGATTAGCAAAGAGATTAAAAAGAGGGTGAGGCAATATGTAAAAATGAAGGAGATGACGTTGGGCCGCCACATATGTGATCTTTCCTATTTTTTTAAAAGATTAAAAATTATCTATTTTTACGTTCAAATTATTTTATCAACAAAAAATAATAGTGAAAAGTAGTTAAACCTTCGAATAAAAAATTATCTTGACAAGATACTATATATTGTGGTTTTAATAAATATTAAATACAATATTTTGAAAATAAAAGGGGGTAAATATCATGGCGACTGCTAGATCGGTGGCGTTGGGTACAGAAAGGCCTCTTATCAGGCCAGTTACAAAAGAACGGACCGCTCCTCCTGCAGCAACAGCAAAAGAAGATGAATCTACAGACAAGGCCCTCTTTGTCAGGACTTCCGATGAGAGACTTAAGGGCTGGGAGAGGTCGAGGATCGTCGATGCGCTGATTCGAGAGACGCTCATAGACAGAGATACGGCGGAAAGAATAAGCCTTGAAGTCGAAGGGTTCATCCGTTCATCTAGGATAAAGACCGTTACGGCGCCTCTTATCCGGGAGCTTGTGAATGCAAGGCTCCTTGAACACGGGCTGGAGGACCAGAGGCGTATGCATATGCGCCTCGGACTCCCGCTTTATGATGTCGAAAGGCTCATTCTTCTTCCTAACAAGGAAAACGCGAACATCCCCCATGGCCCAGAGGCTACCAATCTCACCTTGGCCGAGGGAATAAAAAAAGAATACGCCCTTTTGCGCGTATTCAGCGATCCTGTAGCCGAGGCCCACTTGAAAGGCGATATCCATCTCCACGATCTTGGCTTTATCGACAGGCCTTATTGTTCCGGCCAGTCTCTGGCCTATATCCAGAGATTCGGTCTGAATCTTCCCAATTCCCTTGCAAACGCCGCACCTGCAAGACATCCAGAGGTTCTTCTTGCGCATATGGTGAAGTTTTCAGCCGCCCTTCAGTGTCACTTTGCAGGCGCCATAGGCTGGGATGCAGTGAATCTCTTCTTTGCCCCTTATATCGAAGGCCTTTCTGACCGCGAGGTAGAGCAGCTCGCCCAGATGCTCGTATTTGAATATTCACAACAGGCCGTAGCCAGGGGCGGGCAGGCGATCTTTTCCGACATAAACATCTATTGGGAGGTACCGAAGCATTTTGAGACCGTGCCGGCCATCGGTCCAGGGGGGGAATATACAGGAAAGACCTATGGTTATTATGGGCCTGAAGCGAGGCGGTTCGCCTGGGCGCTATTCGATGTCTATAAAAAAGGCGATGCACAGGGGAGGCCCTTTTTCTTTCCAAAACCGCTTGTCCATATTACAGAAAAGTTTTTCAGGACGGAAGGTTTCGCCGATTTTCTGACTCATATATGTGAGGTGGCGGGCCTCAAGGGAAACACTTACTTTGTCTTTGATAGGGGCGAGACCGCCAAGATATCGGAGTGTTGCCGATTATCTTTTAAACTTGAAAAGACCGACCTTGAAGATGCGAAGGAACCTTGGCGCATGCGCTACTGTGCGCTTCAAAACGTAACCATAAATCTCGGACGGCTCGGCCTCGAAGCAGAAAGCGACGACGCGCGTCTCTTCAAACTCCTCACCGAACGCATAGGCCTTGCGGTCCAGGCGCACAAGGAGAAAAGGGCCTTCATCGAAAGACTGCTTTCCTATGGAGACAAGGGTCCATTGGGGCTTTTGAACATGGATCTTGATGGAGAGCCGTATCTGAGATTGAGGCGCGCCACTTATCTCATAGGCATGACCGGATTGAATGAGCTGGTTCTTGCGCACAAGGGAGAGGCCCTTCATGAATCGGATGCGGCCATGAGGTTCGGTCTTAAGGTGATAGCACATATGAATCTTGTGGCGAAACGGTTTTCAGGGCGCGAAGAGATGCGCTTTGTGCTCGAGCAGACCCCTGCAGAGAGCACTGCTTATCGTTTTGCCCGCCTTGATCTGGACGCCTTTCCCATTCGGGCTAAGAATGTGATAAGAGGGAACATCGATACTGGAGAGGTATATTATACGAACTCAACCCTGTTCGATGTGGGCGCCGATGTGAATCCATTTGATAGGGTGAGACTCGAAGGTCTTTTTCATCCGCTGATAGAGGCAGGTTCACTTACGCATATCTGGCTTGGGGACCATCGGCCCGATCCCGGGGCGCTTTCAGAGTTTGTGACCAAGATATTTCATCATACCCTCAATGATCAGGTGGCGTTTTCGCCTGAATTTACGATCTGCAATATATGCGGCAGGGTTGAGCGAGGTCTTCAAAAGATGTGTACCTTCTGTAAATCTGAAAATGTCGACTTTATTACTAGGATAACTGGGTATTTCACAAGGGTATCAGCATGGAATAAGGGCAAAAAAGGCGAGCTCAAGGATCGCTATAGAAGCTGCATAGGTACGCCTGACGTCGGTAACAACGGCTCACCGGCATTGGGTGTTAGGTTGTAAGAGGAGGACGTATGATACTTTTCACCAGTCGCAGATGCGGTAGATGCAGGGAGATAGAAGATGTATTCAATCTTGGCGCCATTGGCATAGAAAACGTTGTGCTTACCGATGACAACGCGGAAGGTCTTGCCGAGTTGGCGTGGCTCGGCCTTATTGAGAAGGCTAGGGCCTCCCTCCCGATCCTTGTCGACGACAATGGCTTAGTATGCCTGGATCTTGGCGATATAATAAACAATATATCACGTCGCGCCAGGGATGTTCTGACTGCAAGGTTGTTGAGCGGCCAGGGAGGCGGAGACGCGGCGGGGTCTGGGAACACCAGAGGCGGGTTCTGCGAAGACGGTCTTTGCATCTTTCCTTGAGAGATTTCATTCAATGGAACCAAAGGTTGAGATAAAAGGCGTTATCGACGCCTCTTTCGTGGACTGGCCGACAACCTCGGCCAGAGGCAGGCTCTGTGCGGTTGTGTTCTTGGGCGGATGCAATTTTAGGTGCCCATTTTGTCACAACGGCGCGCTTGTCCTGAATCATCGTGACATGCCGTCTATGTCATTCGATTCGGTCCTTTCAAGGCTCGAGAGGCTTAAACCTTGGGTGGAGGCCATATGTGTTACGGGCGGCGAGCCCACTACAAACAAAGGGCTCGATCGGTTTTTACGGGCGCTCAAGGCATCGGGTTTCAGCATCAAGCTCGATACCAATGGATATCTGCCAGAGATCTTAGGGAGAATCATCGAGGAAGGCCTTGTTGATTATGTCGCTATGGATGTAAAGACAATACTGCGCGCAGGACCTTATTCCAACTGCACAGGCGTTTTTGTAGATATCGGCCGGATAAAAGACTCGATAGGGATCTTGAAAGAGTCGACCATTTTTCATGAGTTCAGGATGACGGTCCTGCCGAGATTCCATTCATCGGACCTGGTTCATGAATGGGCGGCTGATCTGTACTTGGGTGTCGGCAGCGTCAGAAAGGGTTTTTTGAGACTGCAAAGATTTTCGCCTGGAGACACCCTCGATCCTGCGTTTCGAAACGAAACGCCTTTTACTGAGGAAGAATTTGCAGACCTTGTCTCCCTTATATCTAGCCAAGCGCCCCCACCCTCAGACCGCGGACGATCTTTCTCATGCGTTCACTCCTGTGGATGAGATCGGCTATATCGCTGAGTCGGTCTTGTTTGAAGAGTTGAAGGGTCTTACAGCGGGCGAGGAGCGGTTCAATGTAATCGCCTTCGAGGCCGTTTTTTTTGAGCGCTATAACCAGTGATTCGCCAGCAAGGAAACCTTTGTCTGATAGGATGTCCGAAACAGCCTCTTTGCCTTTTAAATTTATCAGCCAGACGATGGCTGCTATTATAAATGGGCTCTCCCCGATAAGGGCTATGTTCGCCTCTTTTATTGCATAGCCGTTCCCGTTGAATGAGATGGCGACACCTCCACCTTGTTTTACGATCTTGAGTACCTGGACGTCGGTGATACTGTCCCCAATATAGATGACATCGCTTAATCCGAGGCCGGTCTTTTTGAGACTGTCTTCGACGGCCTTCGCCTTTTCATTTCCGCCGACAGGGTTTACGCCGGCGAAGGCCTGTCCGATCTTCATGGCTGGTATCTCTTGCCAAAAGATGGCGTCGAGCCTTTTGAGCGTCAAAACCTTCTCTTCATCGATGATCTCCTCCCCGCCGGGCATCTTTTTGTGCCATGAGAGCAACGGCATATCTGTTATCTCGCCAGCAATATCTTTGATGCGGTTTACCTCATACGTCTCGGGCTTAAATCCATTCATGTTTATATCGGTGCAGTAAATCCGTTCGAGTGGGAAATCCACAGTCTTCGCCAAGGCCTTGAGATAGGGCCTGTAGCTCGTGCTGATTATAAAAGTAGGGCCGATGGTGGTGAGTCTCTGGAGCATGGGCCCGGCATCAGGCAGCAACGATAATGATTTTTGCGAAAATTCTTCGATCATCCTGTTTGTAGCGCCGTAAGCCTTTAGAAATGGCAGTATAAGTCTGAGTGTATCACCAGCCTTGTAGCCGGGCCTTTTTTCAACGTCTGCAAGGTAGTCGTCATATCTGCTGATCCTTGCAAAAAACTCCCCGCCTTTTGGAATGAACTCCTCACAGAGTTCAAAGGCGTTGTCATTTTGGGTTATCGGTCCTTCGCAGTCTATGTTGATCTGGATCATGTTTTTAACTCACTATTTTTAGTTAAACCGGGATATTGTTTTCGATTATGAGCTTGTCGGCGAATTCAAGTATGAAAGACCGCTGTTCTTTTGTGGCAAAGGCTACGCAGTTGCAACGGATCTTCTTGCGGCTCCTTACGAGCATCTCGAATTTGATCCACGATCCGCCGAGTTCGATGGCCGAACAAAATGGCATGCAATCTTTATGCTCGATCTGTATATTGTCCAGCAACCTTTCAGGGATATGAAACCAATAAAGACCGCCGAGCTCGGATGGTTCACAGGTAAGATTGAGGTATTCCCTGATTCTGTCAAGCTCCCCCTGCCTTAGTTCGTCCACCATGTATTGGCGCATTGATTATAACATCCTCCGCAGAAATTTTAATGAACCTTATCAGACAAAGTAGTAGTGTATAGTATAGTTCAGACCTTAAATTGATACAGCCATTAAATCCCATATCTGGTTCGGCGCCAAGGGCTTGTCTGGACCGGCAGTTGGCGCTAAAAAAGTTTTTATGTATATACCCTATATTACAGGTCTTGCATATCCGTTGGATATCTCAGAGGCGCTTTCCATGCTGGATGGAGAAGGTCCGGTGGTCCTTCTTGAGACAGGGCTCATGAGAGGGGATGAGCGGGCAAGCTATCTCTTCCGGATGCCATCCGAGATCATTACTGCAAATTCATTTGAAGACGTCGAAAGGCTCAACGTCCAGATTGAAGATGCCCTGTCCCAAGGCCGGTACCTAGCTGGTTGGTGGTGCTATGAATGGGGTTATGCCGTTGAGCCGAGGCTTAGGCCGCTCCTTGACAAAAAGAAGCCCGACTTTCCACTTGTGTGGCTGGGGGTCTTCGACGCCCCGTTTGTCTTCGATCACGGCCAAGGTGATGGTCCTTATCTACCCAAACCGACTTCAATCCCTGATTTTATGGTGGACAATTTGGAGATCGATCCGGGAAAGGATGTATATCTGTCTGCCATATCAAAGATCAAGGATCTGATTGCTGCCGGCCATACATATCAGGTGAATTATACCGTAAGGGTACGTTTTGGATTTAAGGGGGATCCAATAGGGCTGTATCTTGCGCTGAGGGCGAGACAGGCCGCTCCCTATTCGGCCTTTATAAGGTCTGGGAAGACCACCGTACTGTCGTTTTCCCCTGAATTGTTTCTAAGGCGAGATGGGGATGAAATCATGATGAGGCCCATGAAAGGTACGGCTAGGCGTGGAAGGAGCATACAAGAAGATGCAGAGATCGCCGTTTGGCTCAAGTCTGATGTAAAAAATCGGGCTGAAAACGTGATGATAGTTGATCTGATACGCAATGACTTGGGGAGGATCGCGAGGAGCGGTGGTGTTTATGTGAAAGACCTGTTTCGGGTTGAACGCTACGAGACCTTGCTTCAAATGACCTCTACCGTAAAGGCCCATGTCCCGCACAAGACACCATGGTCTGAGGTCTTTGCCGCCTTGTTTCCAAGCGGTTCTGTGACCGGCGCCCCCAAGCTCAGGACTATGGAGATCATCTCTGAGCTTGAAACCTCGCCGCGAGGGATATACACAGGGGCGATAGGCTTTATTTCGCCTAACGATAAGGCCGTCTTGAACGTGGCCATAAGATCAGTTGTGCTTGACGGTGAGGCCGGCGAGGTCGGAGTTGGGAGCGGAATAACCGCGGATTCAGATCCCGGGGCCGAATATGACGAATGTCTGCTCAAGTTCAGATTTTTGACCAGTTGTCTGAGACAAAAAGGGGAAAGTGATGCGCAGTTGCGGCAAGCGGCGCCCCTTGACTTTTCCCTCATTGAGACCATTAGGCTTGATGACGAGGGCTATGTCCTCCTTGAAAGGCACCTTGAAAGACTCTCGGCATCGGCCCATTATTTTTCATTTAGATGCGATGTCGCGGCTGTCAAAAAAGGGCTTCTTGACCTGGCAGAGGGTCTTAAAAAGGACACAGGGCCGTATAAGGTACGCCTGCTTCTTGAAAGATCGGGCAGCTTTTCCCTGGATTATTCCCCCATAGAGCCGGTCACAGGTCCTGTAAGGATTGTCCTGTCGAAAAGGCATGTAGATTCCATGGATCATTTCCTCTATCACAAGACCAACTTTCGGCCCCTATATGAAGAAGAACATGGAAAGGTTGTCCGTGATGGGTTTTTTGACTGTATCTTTACAAACGAACGCGGCGAGTTGACAGAAGGGTCTGTGACAAACATATTTGTTGAGACTGAAGAAGGGCTTTTCACCCCTCCAATTGAATCTGGGCTTTTGAATGGTGTATTAAGGGCAGAGCTCCTGGCCAAGGGCAGGGCGATAGAAAAGGTCTTGTATCCGCCTGATCTTATGACGGCCAAGGCTGTGTATGTCGGAAATTCCGTCAGGGGACTTATTCGTGCATCATTATAAGACAGAGCCCTCGCCAGGGGCGAGGGGGACTATCCTCGACCCCACCCCTATGGCATCTGCCTCCTTTTGAAATTCGGCCACGGTCCCTGTAAGGACGGGGAATGTGCTGTAGTGCATGGGTATGACGATCTCTGCCCTTATAAGTTTGGCGGCATGAGCTGCCTCTCTAGGCCCCATAACGTAGTGATCGCCTATGGGCAACATGGCGATCTTTGGGTGGTACAGCTCGCCGATCAAGGCCATATCGCCAAATAGGGCCGTGTCTCCTGCGTGATAGATAGTGGTTCCATCTTCAAATCTTATTACAAATCCTGCGGCAACGCCGCCGTATATGATCTCATTTCCGTTTTGAATGGATGAACTGTGGACTGCCTGGGTCATGGTGATCTTAAGGCCTTTGGTGGTGTATGTACCGCCTATATTCATGCCAGTTACGTTGGGAAGCCCTGATGCCAACAGATACTGCTGGACTTCGTGTACAGCTACCACCTCGGTGGATGGCGATCGGGCCAGAGATGGCACGTTCCCGATGTGATCGCCATGTGCATGGGTGATCAGTATCAGATCGGCCTGTATCTGCTTCGCATTAGCAGCCGTAGCCCTTGGGGCCGATGGGTTGTCGAGCCACGGGTCTATCCAGACGTTCAGCCCGTTTGGGCTGATGATCTTAAAGGCGGAATGTCCAAAAAAATCGATTTGCAGTACCATACAATCCTCCTAATTAAGAAGAGATTTTATGTATGTCTATAGCGTTCAGTTCGCAAAGCCTTTGAGGGCCGAAATCCAATTTTTTAAATATATATCCTTCAAGTATTTTTGTCTGCTTGTAAAGCCTGACTATCATTTCCTTCTTGCCAGGTGTTGTCCCGTAACGTTCGACCAGGTCTTCAAATCTCTCAGAGAGCAAAACGATAGATGTATGGCACACCCTTTTGTCTGCATAGTTTACTATGTGTGCCGGGGTAAGTACTGGCACGTCGTCCTTGAATACAGGTAGATCGATATGCACATGGCGGCGGACTATGCCTGAAATACTTGGATATCCGAGGCCAAAGAGGAGTCTGGCGCCGCTCTCTGCATGGTCTTCTCCTTTCCTAATAGCGTCAATCTTTGCGATGTCATGCAGCAAGGCCCCTGCCTCGACTTCCTTTACATCTATCTTATGGCCTACACATTTAAGGTTCAGCGCCAGAAAGACCCCTGCCTGGGCAACCCTCAGACTGTGTTCAATGACATGATCTGGTACGCCATGCTTCTTTAAAAGATCCAGGCAGGTATCATGATCTGGCGTCTGGATAAATTCGTTCATTTTTGTTATTCTTAAATCCCAATATCAAAATTTTATTTTGTTATTAAGTTATCTCAATCGTTGTTTTTACGGAAGTCCCGATTCATTTAAATCAAAAATCGAGAATAAAATAATTAAAAATAGCAAAAGAAAAAGAAAAAGAAAGAAATATCAAAATTAAAAGATGTTAAAAAATTGTTAAAAACTTTTATGGCTTATAACTACTTAAAATGATTATTTTTTATTTTAAAAAAACCTCTTTTGTTTTTCAGATGTTATAAAATTCTTTTTTAAAAATACTTAAATATCAAATAGATAATAATATGTTCATAACTTTTTTATTGTCTTTGGCAAGATGCTTTTAATCTGCTTTGACAGGTTATTGCAACGCGGTTATGAATTGTCATAATTAAAAATATCCGAGGTAGAGGTTGGTTATGGAAGATATATGGAATCCGCTCAAAGAGGTAATTCGTTCCAAAATGTCCGACAGCAGTTACAGGGTATGGATTGAGCCCCTTTCCTGCAAAGGTCTGGAGGACGATACCCTGATCCTTGAGTGCCCAAACCGATTCTTCGCCTCTTGGGTGCAGGAGCACTATCTGCCGCTTTTAAAAGATGATCTGGTCATTAAGGGCAAGCGGATCAAGATAAGGTTGGTTTATGAGAAAAAGGGGGTTGATTTGTCGAGGAATCAGCTTTATCTTCCCAAATTCGCCCCTGATGAGCTCCCTAAGCCCCGCTTTTCTGAGAGATTTACGTTCGATGAGTTTATTGTTGGGGAATCCAATCAGTATGCCTTTAATGCCTGCTGGGAGGCTGCGCACGAAGAGATGACCGGTCCTAGGATTGTCTATCTCCATTCCAGGGCCGGACTCGGCAAGAGCCATCTCGCGCAGGCTACAGGGCGGGTTCTTCTTGAAAGGAGGCCTGAGGCAAGGCTTTGTTATATATCCGCTAATGAGTTTACAAGCCAGGTTGTAAGGGCAGTAAAAGACGGGAATATAGACGTCGTTAAGCGCAGATATAGAGATGCGTGCGATGCATTGCTTTTTGAAGAAGTGCATTCGCTTGCAGGCAGGGAGCGTACGCAGGCAGAGCTTGCATTGGCTATCGATACCATGGCAGATTCTGGAAAGACGGTGATATTCACAGGCAACCAGCCCCCGGGACAGATCGCTAAGCTGAACGAACACCTGAGTTCCAGGCTCAGCGCTGGCCTTATCGTCTCTATCAATCCGCCCGATCGCGCCACCCGTAGAAAGATATTGGACAGGAAGGCCAAGAGGCAGGGGCTTGCGCTAAGTGACGAGGTCTTGGACTTTCTGGCGGACAGATTGAGAGGCGATATAAGACGTATAGAGGGGGCTGTGGTTGGTTTGGTGGCCAGGGCGTCATTTGCGAGGGCGCCTGTCGATTTGGATACGGCCATGCTGGTCGTAGAAAATCTTGCCGGAGAGCCTGCATCCATAGACATCGGCATGATCAAAGACCTCGTATGTAGACACTATAAGGTCACTCAGGAGGATATAAGGTCTAGGGTCAGGAAGCGTGCGGTCGCATGGCCTAGACAGGTGGCCATGTACCTCTCCAGACAATTTACTGATTGCCCCCTTGAGGTAATCGGCAGGGAGTTCAATCGTGATCATGCGACAGTCCTCCATTCGGTGAAACAGATAGCAAAATCCATAAACGAATCGGCTAAGTTGAGGGGCGAGGTGGATTATCTGATAAGCCAGATGGAGAAATACCGCTGGCAGGGTTGATGTGCATAGAGGCATTGTAAGGGAATTGTCCAGGTTGATCGGGTCTGAAAACGTCCTCTCTGACAGGGCCGAACTCCTGTGTTATTCTTATGATGCAAGCGGTCTCGAATCATTGCCTGATGTGGTTGTCCTCCCGACATCGACTGAAGATGTGACTAAAGTCATGGCCTTTTCATATGAAAAGGCCATTCCGATCTTTCCAAGAGGGGCTGGCACCGGCGTTACAGGGGCGTCGCTTCCAAGCGGTGGAGGGATAGTGCTTTCCATGACGCGTATGAATCGCATCCTTTCGATCAATCGTCCTGATCTCATGGCCGAGGTGGAGCCAGGTGTGGTTACCGGTGAGTTTCAGGATAAGGTCGCATCAATGGGGCTCTTCTATCCGCCAGACCCTGCAAGTCTTCGTTTTTGTACTATAGGGGGTAATATAGCGACTGGTGCTGGCGGTCCTAGGGCCGTAAAATATGGCGTCACCAGGGATTACGTGATGGGGCTCGAGATCGTGCTCCCAGGTGGGGATCTTACAAGGGTCGGGGTCAGGACCGCCAAAGGCGTGGTAGGTTATGATCTTACAAGGCTCATGGTAGGCTCTGAGGGGACGCTCGGCGTCATCACAAAGGCGATATTAAGGCTTATCCCAGCCCCTGAGGCCGTTGGTACGCTTATAGCCTTTTTTGAGGGCGCGGGGGATGCGGCCGATGCAGTAACAGGGCTCTTTGGTCGTGGGATACTTCCCAGATGCGCCGAACTTCTTGATAGTCTATCTCTAGATTGCATTAGAGACAATCCGGGTCTTGCAGCACCCGACCGTGCCAAGGCGATGCTGCTTGTAGAGGTGGACGGCCCCGAGAGCCAAGTCGCAGAGCAGTTAGCCATTGTCACAAGGGTGTTTACAGACAGCGGTGCCATTGAAGTCCGTGCCGCACGTAACAATGACGAGGTCGAGGCATTTTGGGATATTAGACGCTCTCTATCGCCGGCTATAAAAAGGCTGGGGTTTCCCCACAAGATCAATGAGGACATCTGCGTGCCTAGGCATGCCCTGCCTGAGATGATCGGCAGGATTGCGGATATTTCAATGGAGACCGGGCTTACGATCCTTACATTCGGGCATGCAGGTGACGGCAACCTCCACGTGAACATCCTTTTGGATAAGGGAGAGGGGTTCCAAAATGAGAGGGCGGAGGTCGCGGTAAAGGAGATATTTGAGGCAACCATTGCGTTCGGAGGTACTATCTCCGGCGAACATGGGATAGGGCTTACAAAAAAGGCTTATGTCGGCATAGAGCTTGACAAGAGGTCTCTTGAGATAATGCGGGCGATAAAGACGGTGTTTGATCCTGAAGGGTTGTTGAACCCTGCAAAGATGTTCCCCGAGGCCTGAAGTTTTGAGCGTTTCAGCCATAATAGTCGCAGCTGGTCGCGGGGTGCGATTTGGCATGGGTAGCGAGCCCAAACAGTTCATGCAGCTCGGCGGACGGCCCATTCTAGCATGGAGTGTTGCGGCCATGGCGCATTCGTCTATTATAGACGAAATAGTTGTGGTCTCGGACTATGCCCATGAAGAAAAGGCACACAATATCGCTGTTTCCTGTGCCGATGGCAAACCAGTAAAGGTTGTTCGGGGTGGTGCAATCAGGCAAGAGTCTGTGATGGCCGGCCTTTCGGCTGTGGATGACGGGATAAAATGGGTAGCTGTTCATGATGCGGCAAGGCCGCTTTTAACAACAGCGCTGCTTGAAGGGGTGTATCTACTAGCAAGGGAGGTCGGGGCCGCAATCCCTGTACTCCCCATAAATGACACCATAAAGGAGGCCGACGACAACAGGTTTATTTTGAGGACCATAGATCGTTCAAGATTGTATCTTGCCCAGACCCCGCAGATCTGCAAGAGGCTTGATCTTGCCAGGGCGTTTGAAGAGGCCCAGATGTTAAATTTAAAGGCGACCGACGAGGCGTCGCTCCTTGAATTTATCGGTATAAGTGTTGGCATGGCAGAAGGGAGCGCTCTGAATATTAAGATAACGTTTCCCGATGACCTTCGTCTCGCCGAGGCGATCATAGCTGCCTGGGGAACGTCTTGGATGCGGGGGTGATACGTTGTTTCGCGTGGGTTTCGGCTACGACGTCCATCGCCTTGTCCCGGGTCGTAGGCTAGTACTGGCCGGGGTAGATATCCCGTTCCATTTGGGGCTGTCGGGCCACTCCGACGCCGATGTCTTGACCCATGCCTTGTGCGATGCGATTTTGGGTGCAGCCGGCTTAGGCGATATTGGGCGACATTTCCCAGACGCCGATATGCGCTACAAAGATATATCGAGCCTGATATTTCTTGAGCGCATAGCTGAGATGATTGAAGACAGAGGTCTTCTGCTTGGGAACGCAGACGTCACGGTCGTAGCCCAGGCCCCAAAGATTACCCCTTTTGTCCCAAGGATGCTTGACAATCTCGCCTCAACGCTGAAGATCAGGACCTCGCTGGTCAATATAAAGGCCACTACTACTGAAGGACTTGGATTTACAGGGACAGGGGACGGCATCGCGGCGTATGCTGTCGCATGTCTTATCGCGTCATGAGCTGCAGCGAGCGAGATGCAGATTGAAGGGCTGCGTGCGCAGATGATAGCTGGGAGGGCTGAGGCCTTAAGGAAGGTCTTGAGCTCGTGCATGCTCTGTCCAAGGAGGTGCAAGGCCGACCGTCTGCGCGGAAAAATGGGTTTTTGCCACATCGGGACCACGATAAAAATTGCAAGGGCGGTGCCTCATATAGGCGAAGAGCCAGTCATATCCGGCACACACGGCGCCGGGACGATCTTTTTCTCCGGCTGTCATCTTGGATGTGTCTATTGTCAGAATTTTCAGATAAGTCATGAAGGCCTTGGCAGCGATTTTACAGTAGATGGGCTTGCCACAGTCATGCTTGGATTGAAAGAGAGGGGTTGTCATAACATTGAGCTAGTCTCGGCCACACATGTCTTGCCTTTTGTGCTCGAGGCCCTGGCGATAGCGGTCGATCGAGGCCTTGACCTCCCAGTTGTGCTGAATTCAGGTGGCTTTGAGGCCCCTGAAACCATAGCCATGCTGGACGGCATTGTTGATATATATCTTCCTGATGCCAAGTACGCCTTGGCCGACGTCGGGCTTGACCTCTCTGGCGTATCGGCATACCCACACTGGAACGAGCTTGCGTTGGATGAGATGGTGAGGCAGGTTGGAACGAGCCTTGAGATCAGAGACGGTGTGGCTGTCAGGGGGATTATTGTAAGGCACCTGATCCTGCCAGGCTATATTGAAAATTCAAAGGCCGTGTTGAAATGGCTGGCTGATCGTTATGGGACTGATGTGCACCTGAGCCTTATGTCCCAGTATTTTCCTGCCTATAAGGCCGGAAATCATCCTATTCTGTCGCGCCGTCTTAGGAAAAGGGAATATGAAGAGGTGGTCGGATATGCCCTGGAGCTTGGATTCAAAAATGGCTGGATACAGGAATTCGATGATAGATGGCCGTTGGAGTATCCTGATTTCAGGTTGGAGGTAGACACCATGGAGTAGCGGCACCGCTTTTGTTTCGAGACTGTTTGTCTAGATGCATCTTTTTCGTCTTTTCAGCATCTTTTCTGCCTCCACCGCCCAGAATACCAGCGATGAAGCTGCAAGACAGATGATGAGCTCCCATGGTCCAAGGGCCTGTGTTTTAAAGACGGACTGCAATAAAGGGACATAAACAGTAGCGAGCTGCAGGACAATGGTAAGTGTCACCGCCCCGGCAAGGGATAGGTTGGAGCACAGTCCTTGGCTGAAGAGAGATTGCCACTCTGAGCGGATAGCCAAGACATGGCCCATTTGACTCAGGCAGAGTACAGTGAACACCATAGTCTGCCAGTGCATGTCGCTGAGGTATATAGAGGCGGCCTGCAGACATAGACAGACAAAGGCCATTAGGAGCCCTACCCAGACGGCATGGATGCCGAGTCCCTGCGCTAAAATACCTTCTTTTGGCGGCCTGGGCGGACGCTCCATCACATCTTTTTCGCCTGGCTCGACCGCCAAGGCCAGACCTGGGAGCCCGTCCGTCACGAGGTTTATCCAAAGGATGTGAATCGGTAAAAGTGGAATGGGGAGGCCTAGAAAAGGCGCCAGGAAGATGGTCCATATCTCCCCTGAATTACTGGCAAGGATGTATTTTATGAACTTTCGGATGTTATCGTAGATGCGACGGCCTTCGTGTACCGCCTTTACGATGGTGGCAAAGTTGTCGTCAAGGAGGATCATATCTGCGGCCTCCTTGGCTACGTCGGTCCCTGTGACGCCCATTGCTACACCTATATCGGCTTTTTTGATGGCAGGGGCGTCGTTTACGCCATCTCCGGTCATGGCTACAAATTCACCCCTGTCCTGCAAGGCCATTACAATCTTAAGCTTTTGTTCGGGTGAAACCCTGGCATAGACTTTGATCTCTTTCGCCATGGTCTCATACCTATCAAGCGTGAGCTCGGAGAGCTCATCACCTGTCATAACCTCCCGTCGGTCTTGGGCTATGCCGAGTCTCCTGGCTATGGCAAGGGCTGTAGCCGGATGGTCGCCTGTGATCATTATCGGTGTTATGCCAGCCTTTTTGCACTGCCTTATTGCATCAAAGGCCTCAGGTCTGGGTGGGTCCATTAGGCCTACAAGGCCCAAGAAGACTAGTTCATTTTCAACTATCGACAAGTTTGCAGGTACTGCATCGTGGTGTTTCATGGCAAATGCCAGCACCCTCAGACCTGATTCCGAGATCTGTTCGGCTTTTGTCAAGATCAATTTGCTGTCCAAGGCGGTTTTGCCGTTCTTGACCAGCGCCGCGGAAGAGCAGGCCAAAACAGACTCCACCGCACCTTTTGTGAAAGATACAAGGCCTCCATGCGGCATAGTATGGACAGTAGTCATGAGTCGTCTGCTTGAATCGAATGGTATCTCAGCCATCCTTTCATATGTTTTTCTTATCGCTTCATGGTCCAGACCAGTCTCGTCAAGGGCAGCCAACAGGGCCGTTTCAGTTGGGTCGCCCATGATGCTGTTGCGGACCAGGGATGCATCGTTACACAGGGCCATGGCTACAGCCAGCCAGCGCCATGCAATATCTTCTTCTACTGCTGAGATGGGCAGTGCTTCCAATGCATCCGATGTCTGTACCGTCCAGAATCGTTCGCAGCGCATGCTGTTTTCAGTCAGCGTCCCGGTCTTGTCGGTACAGATGGCCGTTACTGATCCAAGTGTCTCAACTGCAGGAAGGCGGCGGACTAATGCATTGATTTGTACCATGCGTTTGGCACCCAAGGCCAGGGCTATTGCAGCCAGGGCGGGTAACGCCTCTGGTACGGCGGCCACGGCCAGACTTACCGAAGTGAGAAACATGAGCAGCAGGTCCTCGCCCCTGAGCAGCCCTATGACAAAGACTATTGCACATATGGCAAGGGCGATGAGGCCGAGTTGGCGTCCGAAGGCAGACAAACGTTTCTGAAGGGGTGTCTTTGTGTCCTTCTGTTCGGCTATGAGGCCCGCGATCCTGCCGAGTTCGGTGGCGGCCCCTGTAGCCACCACTATGCCTAGTCCACGGCCCAGCACCACCTGTGTCCCTTTGAAGACCATGTTCTGCCTGTCTCCTATCGGGGCATTGGATGCGAAGACCTTATCGGGTCGTTTGTCAACAGGTATGGATTCGCCCGTAAGTGCGGCCTCCTGTACCTTGAGCATGGTGCCTTCTATTAGTCTCAGATCGGCTGGGACTATCCTGCCTGCATCAAGGAGCACTAGATCGCCAGGCACCAGCTCGGAGGTGGGTATTTCAATTACCGCACCGTCCCTTTTCACCAGGGCATGGGCGGCTGCCAAGGATTTCAAGGCCTCGATGGCCTTCTCTGCCTTGTATTCCTGCACAAGCCCTATGACAGCGTTTATGGTTATGATGACTACAATGGCCGCTGCGTCTACATATTCGCCCAGGGCGCCGGAGACTGCTGCTGCGGCGATGAGTAGGATGATCAAGAAGTCTTTGAACTGGTCGAGAAAAAGCTCTGCAAGCCCGCGTCTTTTTTCCTCGGGGAGTGCATTTGGACCTATATCTTCCAGCCTGCGTTTGGCCTCATCGACTGTAAGCCCTTGATTTAGATCGGTCTTGAGTTTTTTTGCCACGACGATTGTATCGAGGCAGTGGGCGTCATCCCTAATCAAATTTTATCATCTCCATGATTTCTTTCCATGAGGTCACTCTTAAAAATGGCGTATGACCCCTGTTCCACGGTTGATCAAATACAATAGCATTGATGCCCTCTCTATATAGGCTGTCACATGTATCAAGATTGTCTTCTACAAAATAGGAGACGCCGATGGCCTTCAACACATCCACTTTTTTGGCATGTTCACCAGTTGCGATGACGTTCAGTCTGTGCCGCGTTGCTTCAGGCAGGATGGAATGGAGCCATTCGGTTATAGGGCCACTGTCAGGTCTTGCCGTGACAAAGGTCAAGGAAGAGTGAGGGATGAGGGTCGAAAGGGCCTCCCTTGCCCCTTCGATCGGGGTCAGCGCCGTGCCGAAAGGGTCTTTAACAAGGCGGTCTATTATAGCGTGGGTAATATGGATGGGTATAGAAATGCAATCTTCAAGCCAATAAGAGGTGATGTGATCTTTTTTAATGTGTGTTATGCCGAATTCCTTCCTGGCGATATTTAAAAATGACTCCATCGTGTCAGCAATGACGCCGTCTATATCAAATGCAATCTCTGAAGGGGCGATCGGTTTGGGCAGACGGATCATTTAATGTTCCAGGTAGAATAGAGTTGGATTGTTTGGCTGGGGGACAGGGATTCGAACCCCGATAAGCAGATCCAGAGTCTGCGGTCCTGCCGTTAGACGATCCCCCATGAGAACACTGGCATCTTTTATAAAGTTAGACAGGCAAAAAGTCAAGTATGCCGCCAAAGGATGTCATTCGATGACACATCCCGCATAGCCCACAACGTTACGGTAGTCGCCAGTTATGTCCCCGCTTGTCGTATATTTGACCAGAGAGGCCTTTGAAGCGCCGAGAGAGATGGCGGCCGTGAGGGCCGCTGCAGTAGGTATTACGCCGCACATAGATATCCCTCTTGCACGGACCGTGTTATAGAGGCCTTCCGGATCGAGGTTCAGGATGTATTTTAATGCCTCTTTATCCTTCGACTCGGCGGAATCCCTCGGTTCATAATGGCTCATATCCGTACTTGCAACCAACAGGACTGGTTTCGAGAATCTCACGATCGCCCTTGCAATCGCAAGACCTATCTCTTTGCAGATTTGGTAGCTGAGCACGCTCAGGCAGATCGGGACGATCTTTAAATCGGGCTGGCGATATTGTAAGAAAGGCAACTGCACCTCAATGGAGTGTTCATAGACGTGGGCGTTTGCATCGTCTGCAAGGTATCCGGATTCTTTGATCAACTCCGCCGCCAGCGATTCTTCTATAGGTATAGTCCCCATCGGCATGGCCCATGAGCCGCTTGTCATTACTGCTGCTGGCTCTCCAAGACCTGTATGGTTCGGACCAAGAATAACGCAGGTCTCTGGCACATCTATCATTCTGAACACCGCCCCTGCCACATGGCCGGAATACATATAACCTGCATGTGGAGAAACGACCATCAATGCCGGCCTTGGTCCTGTTATGCGTCTTATAAGTCTGCCCACCTCATGGTGCAGTCTCAATGGATCGCCGTCATAAAACTGGTTTGCAACAGCAGGTTTTCGTATCATAATATCCACCTCAATGGCTTATTTTTTAAAATATGGGTGTTTATCAATCGATGTCAAGGAACGAGGAAAGGGCTGCGGCCTTAAAGAGGCTCATCGACTGTTATATGGCGCAGGATGTCGCCATTATGTCCAGTACAAGAGAAGATGCGGTCGAACTTGCATCAAGGGCCAAGGACATCGTAGGTCGTGAGATTATCTGCCTTGAAAGGGCTCCGCGCCTTATGCCTCTGGCAAAAGAGGCCATTTTAAGGGCCGACGAAACCGGCTTGAGCCATCCATCAGGCTGTATTTGGTGGGCTGAGAGTCTGGCCCAGGCAAAGGGCCGCATGGGGCGCCAGTGGTGGTCGCCTGCAGGCGGAATCTATCTTTGCATCGCTATTTATCCGAGGCTTTCCAAGCAGTTTTGGTCTTTCTACAGTCTTGGTATAGGCGTTGCCATAACCCAGGTCTTGAGGGAGTGGGGGCTGTCAAGTGTATCAGTAAGGTGGATAAACGACGTCCTGGTGCACGGCAAGAAGGTGGCCGGCACGCTTACGGAGGTGATAACGTGCCCAGGCTCAAGCGAAAGTTATATACTTTTCGGTATAGGATTGAATATAAACATCGAGGCCTTTCCGTCGCATCTCCCACAGGCCGCATCCCTTTTGACCGCAACAAAAAGACCGTGGCCGGCCGTTTCCTTAGCAGCGCATCTCCTTTCGAGGATAGGTTTGGTGTTCGCCGACCTCCACAAGTGGGAGTTGTCAAGGCTGGATATTATTGATGATACCTGGGCGCCCAATCCCGTGCTCAGGGCCTTTGTCCTTGCAAGCGATACGATCGGCAGGAGGTGTGTGTTTGGATTTGATGCTGACAATGCCCCTGAATTTGTTGCCACTGCGGTCGGCGTGACAGACGACGGCGGTCTGCTGCTCGCACTTGATGATGGGGAGGAGGTCACGGTGAATACTGGCGAGATACGTTACCTTGATTTGCCATGAAGTAGGACAGCTGGCTATGCAGCGTTTTGTTTAAGATAGGCGTTTATGAATGGATCTATATCGCCGTCCAGCACCGCTCCGACGTTTCCTATTTCAAGCTCCGTCCTGTGATCCTTTACCAGTTGGTAGGGCTGAAGGGTGTATGAGCGGATCTGACTGCCCCAGGCTATCTCCTTTTTGTCGCCATGGATTTTTTGTTTCTCGGCCTCTTTTTTCGAGCGTTCAAGCTCATAGAGTCTCCCCATGAGTATCTTCATTGCGATGGCCTTGTTCTTGTGCTGCGAGCGTTCGTTTTGGCACTGTACAACGATCCCAGTCGGGATGTGCGTTATGCGGACAGCTGAGCTTGTCTTGTTTACGTGTTGCCCCCCTGCACCGCTTGCCCTGTAGGTGTCTATACGCAGATCTTTTTCATTTATCTCAATCTCTATGGACTCGTCGAGCTCAGGGGCCACAAATACGGAAGCAAAGGATGTATGTCTCCTTCCTGAGGCATCAAACGGCGATATGCGGACAAGACGGTGGATGCCGGCCTCTGATTTGAGATATCCGTAGGCATAAGCACCTTCGGCGAGGAAGGTTGCGCCTTTTATCCCTGCTTCATCACCGGGCATAAGGTCCAGGAGCTTTACAGAAAAACCCCGCCGCTCAGCCCATCTTAGATACATCCTCAAAAGCATTTCCGCCCAGTCTTGGGCCTCCGTGCCGCCTGCACCGGCATGGATGGTCACAATCGCATTCAGATTGTCGTGCGGACCTGAAAGCAGCCTGGATATCTCGGCCCTTTCAATCTCCTCTTTCAGTGATTCAAGGCCTTTAAAAACCTCTTTAAGCGCCTCGTCGTCACCCTCGTCCTCGGCCATCTCAAACAGCAGTACGAGTTCCTCGTGTGTAGTTGAAAGACGTTTGATTAGTTCTTTCTGGCTGGCAAGGGCAGAGCGCTCCCTTAAGAGTTCTTTTGAGGCTGGATCGTCCCAAAAACCTGGGCTGAGCATCTCATGTTCTATTTGGGAGAGGCGCTCGTTTATCTCTTCTTCATCAAAGATAACCTCTCAGGTGTTCAAGCCCGCAGCCAGTTTCCTGTAGATATCTCTTAATCTTTTCAAGCATGAGCGTCTTTGCGCTCGGGTCTTCTTTTTTCATTTGGTCATCACCTCTTTTTTTCTTTAAAATACAAAAACGGCATAATAGCGGCAACAAAAAATATGGCCAAGACCCAACCCGCCCCATGTCTGACGAAGAAGGTGAGGTCGTCTCTCAGATGCACGACGCCTGTCGTGTAGCACGGGAGAAATATCTTTGTATAGGAGGATCTCTCTCCCCACGGCGATATGATAGAGCTCACGCCTGTATTGGCGGCCCTGATCACCCATCTTCTGGTCTCAACCGCCCTCAAGACCGCCATTTCTTCATGCTGATAAGGGGCTCCGGTATGTCCGAACCATGCGTCGTTTGTAATGATTGCGATCAGGTTGGCGCCATGCCTGACAAGACCTGCCCCCAATCCAGGGAATATGCTTTCAAAGCATATAAGCGTTCCTATATGGACGCCATCCCACGAAATTGGTTTAAGTGAACTTCCGGCCTGAAATTCCCCTGCAGTAGGTATAAACTCCTTTGCCCAGGCGGTTACCCATCCGAAAGGCATATATTCTCCAAATGGCACCAGATGGATCTTGTCATATCTGCCTGCGACCATGCCGTTTGGGGTGACGGCATAGGCACTGTTGAAGAATTCCGTGTCTCCGCTGCCTTTGCGAAGGCTATAGGAAGGGCTTCCGAAGAGTATAATGGCCTTCAACTCCTTGGCAAGAGAGAGTACTTGTCTACTTAACGGACTGCCATCCTGGAAATAAAATGGGGCAGCGGTCTCCGGCCAGATAATTATTGGATTTTTAGGATTATTTTTATTGAACGCTCTGGCGTTTTCTACGGCTTCTTTGCTCAGGCGTTTGTAGATCCCGATTGTCCCTTGTTGAAAGGCTGGATCCCATTTTTCATCTTGCGGGATGGAGCCTTGAATGGCTGCGGCAAAATGGGCTGGGTAGAGGGCATCTTTGCTTGCGATGCGATTTATTTGCATCTCGCCATAATACCACAAAAAGGCAGTGCCGAAGATCAGGAGAGCGGCCTCTCCCGCTATGGTAGGTTTTTTGAGGTCTGAAATGCCGTTTGTCTTTATTGTTTCCCCCAGATCCCAGAGGATCATGTTGGCCAGGACGATCAGAAATGAGAGGCCATAAGGGCCGTAGATGTCGGCCGTTTGTATGAAGGATGGGTTCGGCACAAGGCTGTAGGCAAGACTCCCCCACGGAAAGCCGCTCAGAAAATGTCCCCTGATCCATTCAAGGATGACCCAGGCCGCTGGGACAGAGATGATGAGATGGATGGGGTGCCTTTTGCTCGAAACAATGGAGATATAGGCCGACCACGCGGCCGGATAGACAGCTAGGTAGCAGGCGAGGAGTCCGACCACTGGCCATGAAGCCCACAGCGGGAGTTTGCCATATCTGGCGATAGTGGGGGCTATCCACCAGAGAAGCGTGCCGAAATGGCAGATACCGGCTGCGAAGCCGTATCTAAACGCTTCTTTCCATGTCTTTTTTTTAATGGTGCACAGGAGCGGCACAAGGGCCACTGGTATCAAGACACCGATGGAAAAGGGTGGAAATATTGAGGTCAGAAGGAGACCTGAGATGATTGGGAGCAGCCAGTCCAATGCCGTTTCTTTTTATTTACAGATCAAGACGTCACCTGACGCCTGGAGTCTGTTGTGTCAGCCGTGGCTGTCGTATGAGTATAGTATTTGCCTCTCTATCGGGATGCGTTTTTCCGGGAGTTTCGGCGGAGGCCAATCAGAGGTCATGTCGAGGAGCCTTTGTCTTGAGGGAATGATATCCCAGCCGTAGCCGACGGACTTTTTTAGTCGTACATCAATGAGCGCGGCGTCGAACAGATTCGCCTGCACAGCCCATGGCACTATATAGTCCGGTTCTATAAGACGGGCCGCGGCAATGGTCCCGGACTCCCTTGTCACGACAGAGCCTGGGCCTCCTCTGAGTATCATGAGTGAACGGTTGTTGATCTTTACTGTCATATCTATCAGTGCTATGAGTTTTCGGCCGTCTATTTCAAGAAGGATCTCTCTGTCAAGCATGAAGTCGTCTATCCTGTATCCGCGTTCATTGATGAGAAATTTGGCAAGCTTCTGTCTTATGCGCTCCCTGTCTGTATCCAATACAAGACGACCTGTAAGATAACAAGGAATCTTTATAAATATCGGCGAACCACACTTGGATGTCATGGCCTTCAACCCACAATAAGATTATCAATATGCTGATTTTAATCCATTCTTTACGGATGTAAACAATTCATGTCGGTCGTTGCAATATGGCCTGCACCTTGTCTTGCGTCTTGGCCTGGTCGACATTTGTGTTATTCTATGCCACCATGAGTGCAGTTATGGAAAATATAGGCGTGGTGCTGGTCGAGCCTAAATACCCAGAAAACATAGGGGCTGCTGCAAGGTGTTGCAAGAATATGGGTATATGGCGTCTTGTCTTGGTGCGCCCTCATGACCTCAACCGTGAGAAGATGCTCAAGATGGCCACACATGAGGCGGCTGAAATAATATATGGCATGTCAGTCCATGATAGTCTTGAAGAGGCGTTATCATCATTTAATTATGCCGTCGGTTCCACGGCGCGTACAGGGAGGCGGCGTAGGCCGACCGATACCCCGCGGGAAATGGCCGCATCCGTTGCGGCATTGAGCCACACGAACAAAGTGGCGCTTGTGTTCGGTTCGGAGAAATGGGGGCTTACCAACGAAGATCTGTGCCTATGCCAGTCCATTGTAACCATACCTACAGCCGGTTTTTCATCTATTAACCTTGCGCAGAGCGTGATGATATTGTGTTACGAGATATTTGCCGCCGACATCCAGGAGCCTGGCTTCAAACCCAGGCTTGCTTCATTGAAAGAGCTTGAAGCGATGTACGAACATCTGAAGGAGGCCTTTTTGGCCATAGGCCTTATAGATCCCAAAAATCCGGATTATTGGATAAGAAACGTTAGAAGGCTCTTCGCCAGGGTCGAGCTGCGGTCAAGGGAGGTAAGGCTAGTAAGAGGTCTTTGCAGACAGATACTCTGGGCGACCGGACGCAACAGGACCTAGGTGGAGGCCGCCTCTAGGGCGGAAGTCAACATCTCTTACCAGTCGACCATCTTGGTGGTCTCTTTTTTCAGCATCATCGCATGGCTCATATCAGCGGCGGCCTGTTCGTTGTCCCCGAGTTTTTCGTAAATCTTTGACCTCAAGACATAGGCGGCCGGATAAGTCGGGTCTATTTCCAGTGCATGATTGACGGAGTCAAGTGCCTCCTGGATATCGCCCTTTTTAAAGAGAATGATGCCTTTTCGATATATGTAGCGCACATTTTGGGGTTCACACGATATGGCCGAATTTATGTCGCTTACGGCCGCATCTATATTATCAAGTTTCATATATGCAACCGCTCTCGCCTGATAGGCCTGTCCGGCCTCGGGATCTTTCTCGATTATTTCACAAAAGATCTTGATGGAACCGTTAAGATCCCCGTCCATGAGCTTAAACTGTCCTTCGATAAACAGGTCTTCCAATTCCTTTTTCATGTTTCTCCAAAAAAATAAAAGGGACAGTTATTATTGCCGCCCCTGATGTGCATGCTATCTGGAGCGGGAAACGGGATTCGAACCCGCGACTTCAACCTTGGCAAGGTTGCACTCTACCACTGAGTTATTCCCGCCGAGAATTTTGTGCCATAATATAAAGAGCATCGTTTCTCTGTCAAGATATAATTTGAAGATCCTTAAGGCATTGGTCCAGCCGAAGGCTGCCTCAAGATTCAAGACCCAATGACGGCCGTGATTATGGCGCAGAGGTGTTGAAAGTATATGACTCAACGATATTATTGGCATTGAACCTTATGACTAGGTCGTATGTATTGCTGCTCCCGATCAAGGAATAATTATAATGCCCATATGTCCAGATTGTCTTTCCGTCTTCCAGACCTGTGCGCCAGGGCGGTCCGAACATACGGACTATGTCTTCCTTCGTGGTTTTTCCTATCTGGATCTTCGGCACCGCATCGACCGGAAAGTCCCTACCCATACTGACACAGCCGTTTGTAAAAAACATGCATGCGACCAAAACCGCCAAATAGGGGATGATTTTTTTTATTGTTGCCATACGCACCTCTTACAGGATGGATGAATCATGTTTTTTTATAATGCCAGCAACGAAAAAAAGCAAATGTTTTTAATCGTTCTATTTTGACGGCGGATGCCCGATACGGCCAAGGCAAGGTCTGATGATCGCGGTTGCTTTTTTGTATTGACGCAAGCCGTTTTTTATAGTTCATAGGTCTGAAGCATGTCCAGGCAATCTTGAGGTGGAGATATTTGAAATGTGGTTTTGTGAAATCGGCAAAAAGAGGAGATGCAGTGTAAAAAGCAATTCCGAGCCGTGCGCACGCTGTGAGGGTGAGGGCATCCGTAGGTTCCATATGAGCGAAAAGGACGAATTGTTCAGGCTCTTGAGAGAGATGGAGGAGCCATTACCTGACGGCGGGGATTTGATACTTAATTATTTTTTGGATACCGAAGGGCATATCTCCACATCGGCCATTCAGGAAGGCCTGAAGAAGGCTGGGCATAAATTCGACATAGAGTTTATAAATAAGGTGCTCGACATACTCTGTCGTTACGGTATAGCCCAGCGTATATACCTTGACGGGGATGTGCCGTGGTATGAACATCTGCATCTCGGTTCGAAGCATGATCATCTCTTGTGTCCAAAATGCGGCAAGGTGACGGAGTTCAACAGTCCGGAGATCGGCGAGCTCATCAGGGAGATATCGGGCGGATATGATTTTGAACCGCTTTCCCACAAGTTGACGATTATCGGACTCTGCCCTGCATGCAAAAGGGCCTCGCGCGCTGGGCCAGGTATGCCCCTTTCTATGGCAGCAAGCGGGGAAAAACTCAAGGTGGAGCGGCTGATAGGCGGTTATGACATTAGGCACAGGCTTACGGCGATGGGGATCTCGCCGGGCGAGGAGATAGAGGTGGTCAGCAATTGTGGCCCGATAATTATAAATTTGAAGGGGAGTCGTCTGGCCGTAGGGCGCGGCCTAGCGCAGAAGATCATGGTAAGCCAGACGGAAAGCAGGGGTCATTAGTTTTTTATAGTTCTCGTCGATTTAAGGGGTTGCATATGGCTGTTGAGAAAGGTATCGGATTTATCGGCGGCGGGCAAATGGCCGAGGCCCTTATAAAAGGGCTCATATCCGCTGGCTTTGTATCAAAGGAAAAGGTCATCGCCTCTGATCCAGCGGTAGGTCGCAGGGACCACCTCGCCAAGACATACGGCGTAAGGGCGACAGACAGCAACAAAGAGGTGGTGTCGAGTTCCGACATCATTGTGCTTGCAGTAAAGCCGCAGGTCATTTCAAGGGTGCTCGAAGAGATCAACGAGTATGTAACGATGGATCACCTTGTCCTGTCCATAGCAGCAGGCATACCGCTCAGACTGCTTCAAGACGGTCTTCCACGCGACACCAGGGTCGTCCGTGTCATGCCCAATACACCGGCCCTTGTGGGATATGGTGCGGCGGCCTTGTCTCCCGGGAGCTTCGCGAGGGAAGAAGACATTATGCTTGCAAGGGATATAATGGGTGCGGTCGGTATAGTCGTTGTGTTGCCTGAGCATCTCATGGATGCGGTAACCGGCTTGAGCGGCAGTGGGCCGGCATATGTATTCGCATTTATAGAGGGATTGATAGATGCAGGGGTCAGAGAAGGCCTGTCAAGGCCTGTGGCGGCCGAGCTTGTCTTGCAGACCGTTATTGGTTCAGCTGTCATGTGCAAGGAGACTGGAAGGCATCCATCCGAGCTTGCATCCATGGTGACGAGCCCGGGCGGCACCACCATCGATGGGCTTTATATGCTTGAAAAGGGGGCGTTTAAAGGGCTTTTGATGGATGCCGTGAGGGCGGCAGTCAGGCGTTCAATGGAACTAGGCGGGCATACCTGATTCATTCCTATCAGAGGCATTAGCGGGTTGCAGGCAAATGATCACCACCCAACCCAGCGGATGCGAGGCATCTTCGTGGCCTGTTTAAAGATGGCATATAAGGGCACATCAGTGTTGGGATGAAAAGGCAAATAAATAATGGTCATTTGCAGGGCGGTGAAGATTTTGTCCAGTCGGTATCAAATGATGAGATCTCACCTTGCTATCTGTTTATCGGACAGCACCCGTTGACAGCGCCGTTGGTGCAGCGTCTGATAACAGCGCTCATCGGTGAGGCCTCTCTGGAATTCAATCTCGAGACTATTGCCCAGGAGGCGTGTACGGCTGGGGCAGTCCTTGAGGCAGTTAAGACCAGGCCTTTCTCCCCAGGCAGAAAGGTGGTCCTTTTACAGGATCCGCCGTTTTTGACCAGTGCCGGCGCAGACGGCCGCTGGGAAGCCGAGGCCCAGGACTGGGAGAAGGTTTTTTTATGGCTTTCGTCCCAGAAGGACATCCGGTCTATTCTAGTCATCGAGAGCGATTGCGTTGACAAAAGGATCGGCGCCTTTTCAAGGTTTAAAAGACTTGGCCCTGTAGTAATAGATGTAGGAATAGGTGGGGATAGCTCGAAAGATACGAAAAATGCGGCCTCCGCCTATGTCAATGGATTATTGCAAAGGGCGGGGAAAAAGGCTGACAAGGGGGTTGTAGACTTGATCTTGGATCAAGTGGGCCACGATCCTGTCGCGCTTGGCATTGAAATTGACAAATTAATAAGCCTTGCAGGCCCCAGGGAACGGATCGGTCTGGACGATGTAAGAGAGGCGATCTCGAGACAGAGGGAGGAGGAGGTCTTTAGACTTGCCGATGCAATCTTGAGACGCGACAAGGCCTCAGCGTTCGAGGTAATTTCCAGGCTATTGGCCGATGATGTCCATCCTCTTATAATATTGCAAACAATCGCCAACTTCCTTAGAAAGATGGCGCTTATCCTTGCTGCACTTTCAGATAAGCAGGGCGTCTTGTCGATGCAAGGCATGACCTATCAAGTCTTTCAGAAGGAAATTCTTCCAAATCTCAAGGCCTTTTGGGGAGAGCCCGCTCCTCATGCATTAAAAGGCCTTCATCCCTATGCACTTTATATTATGTACAGGGATGCACACAGGTTTAGGCTTGAAAAGGTACTTGAACTGTTTGCCAGGCTCCCTGATGTCGATCTTGCCCTAAAGGGCGGACAGTGCCCTTCAAGGGTTATACTTGAACGACTGATCCTTGAGATAATTGAAAGATAGCGGGTCATCATGGCTACGGGTTTGGATAATGGCAAATGCACCCGTTGTGGGGCATGCCTTTCTGTCTGTCCTGTATATGATCTTACCAGGCATGAATTGTTTTCTCCCAGGGGAAAGGCAAGGCTTTTTCAGGGAGGGGCCTCCGTCTGCTTTGGGCCAGCCTTTCTAAAAAAGGAGAAGGTCTTCGAGACGTTGAATGCATGCCTCCAGTGCGGTGGATGCAGTTTTGTCTGTCCTGCCGGGGTTGAAGTGGACGATATCGTTCGAGACGCCAGGCGGCGCTTGGGTAGTCCTGGCTCTTTTTTTTTACGGACTATTTTGAATAGACCTTATTTTGCGTTGCGCCTAGCCCGATTTTTATCAGGCATCTCCCGAATACTTCCGATGGAGAGCGGCCTCATATTGAGGCTTTTGGGTTTTCTGGATATGTCAGAAGGTTTGACGCAGATCTCCTTGCCGGATATTTCGCCAAGGCCTGCGGTCTTGCACTTGTCTCGCGGATTTTATGATGTTAAACGAGGCATTTATGGACTGACTGAAGGAAAAAAGACGGTGTTTTTCATAGGTTGCATCCAGAATTATATCTATACAGATGTGGCTGAGGCTATAGCAGGCCTTTTGGGTGGCGCTGTTATAGTACCCGCCGCCCAGGTCTGTTGTGGGATGCCGGCCTTTGCGTCTGGCCTTATGGATCAGGCAAGGGCCCTTGCGCTTGCAAACATCCGTGCGATTGAGGATGCAGGTATCTTTGATGCGGTAGTTACGGGCTGCGCCTCATGTGCGGCCATGATAAGGCGATGGCCGGTTCTTTTTGAACATGGCCCTGATAGAGATGCAGCACTAAAGATAGCATCTAGCGTGATGGAGTTTGGCGATCTCCTTGTTAGGGCCGGCCACGTGCTCAAGATATCCGAATGCTATGCCGGTCTTGTGATGACATATCATGCGCCTTGTCACGAGCGTTTCGCATCGGGCGGGAAGGGTAAGGCAGGGGCGATGGAAGGGTTTTTGGGACGGCTTAGCCCTGCCGGTTTCAGATCAACCCGCAGTGGTTGCTGTGGACATGGCGGTGTATTCAGCCTCAAGCACGCCGGCCTTTCAAGAAAGATCTTTGAGAGGAGGCTTGAGGCCGTGGTAGGAAAGGACAAGGGCGTGGATCTGGTTGTAACAACGTGTTCAGGGTGTCTATTGCAGTTCAGGATGAATACCCCGTCGTCTTTGAACCTAAAGGCTATACATATAGCCGAGGTGTTTTATTCGAACTATAAGATTTAATTAAATTATTATGCCCCAGTTGTGTTTTGACCGGATGATTTCTTAGAATGAAAAGAAACCAGACATGCCGGTCATGTCGGCTGGCTTTAACCTGCCCAGTTCGACTAGGCAGAATAGACCATAATACGTGCTGGGCGGTGTAGTCCCAAGCCCTGGTTCCGGTCCGAATCCCCCATTTTCCGGTATATAGAGCGATCTTACAAACTCTGATATCTTTTGGGGATCTGCTATTTTTTTGTCTGATGATCCAACAAGCCTGACCGTTGCAAGGAATTGCGCCATCTCTTCCATGGATGGCAGGGTCTTGAACCTCTTTTCTTTGATCAGTCCGGAATATCGGCTTTGACTAAGGAAGCATATCACATCTTTCTTTATGTCTCCAATGGCGTTCATTGATTTTAAGGCCGCAACCGCCATGGCCGTGGCCCTTATCGAAGAGACCTTGTTGCCGACCAGCCCGAAACCATCATCCCGCGTCTTGTATTTCAGGATATAGGCAGTTGCGAGCCTCTTTTCTCGATCTGTCAAGTCGGATAGCCTGTTTAGAAGTACAACACCCAAGGCGGTTCCGGCCAGCGACGCCTCTTTGGTGTTGCTGCTCAGGCGCATCCCTCCCTCCTTAGTGAACATGGAATGGAGAAATCCGGCTAGTCTTTTTTCGTTCACCAAATGCGGTTCTTTGAGCATGTCAAGGGCCTTTATTGCATAGAAACTGCTGATGATATTGCTGTCTTTGTCAAATTTTGGCTCCGACACAAAACCGCCATCTTTTGTCTGGCAGTCTTTTATGAAATTCAGTAGTTTATTTCGCTCATCTTTTGAAATTTCCAGGCCCAATGCCCTTTTCGAATAGACAAAATAATAGGCGAATGATATGGAGTCAGGGAAAGTTGGCCTTTTGGACCAGGCTTCAATAAAGTTTTTAGTTTTTGACCAATCATAGGTCCAGTTGTCTCTTGCTGGGCTGTCGGCTCCGAGCAAAGGGTGCGCGGGGTCCAAAGACCAGAGAAGTAATGTCAAAAATGCCGAAAAGGTGATTAGGAGATTTTTCATGTATGTCCCGATCGTTTGAGGTTTTTATTTAAAAGAATTAAAGGGCGGCAGGATGTCGCCTTGCCGCCCCTGTTTTTTAACGTTAGCCGTTGTTGGTCCGATCGTGCATTAATGCGGAGGCATGCCCCAGCTGCTGCTTCTATCCGTATGACAGACGCTGCATTTGCCGACGGCCCTTGGGTCGCCTTGGATTGTCATTGGTTCGGCATTGTCTTTTGCAAGCGTGGATGGATAAAGGGCATGAGGTTCGCCGTGGCATGATGAACATAGTATCTTGTGGTCTTTATGCCCTCTGCTATTTAGGAATTTGCCGAACAGCCCTGTGTTCAAGTATCCTTCGCCCTCTCCGGTGTTTGAATGACACTTGGAACATGTCGGCAGGGTCTGATCCGACCAAGGTTTCAGCAGCTGTCCGCTCGCCACGCGCTGGTTGAGGTCTCCATGACAGTCGCTGCACCAGATGTTGTGACCGTTTATAGTTTTTGTACGATGGGTGTCCCTGTAACAGTTCACTCCGTTGCCGGGATGACAGTCATAGCAGTTGTTGGCGATATTCGGGTCATATACTTGGACGGCTGCGCTCTGGACGTGGAATCTGTGAACTACGTCGGAAAAGGTATATTTGGATGTCGGATATCCAGCGTAACCGGGTGGAACGGATTCGCCCATTGCCGGGTCGAGATGACACCTGGAACATCTGATCGGTCTGCCGATTCCATCGCCATCAGGGTCGATTTTTGAAAAATCTATCCCTGAGCTGCGGGCATGGAGCATCCCCATGACCTCAAGGAGTCTCTTGGTGTAGGGTTGACCCTGCCATAATCCTGTGCGACCCTCAGATGGCAGCTGCAACAACCGCCAAATGCGACGGGAACGACCGTGTTGACTTGCGTCAGAAGCGCACCGTTTGATTTGCTGTAGACTTTTATCTGGCCTGTGAGATAAGGATTGCGATTCGGACCGCCTAGTGGGTCTATCATGACACCGTTTGGGTCCAGGGCAGGGTATGCCGGTATGCCGGCCACTTCCCAATAGCCGCCAGGCATCGGGACCATGTTGCCGCTCAACGTGGCGCCGGTCAGGCCCTGTATTCGGCCGTCGGCCCTGATTGGCTGAAAGCCTGGAAAGATCTTGGGGGAATTGTTTATCCAGCTTTGAAAGTACGGATCAGCCTTTAGGGAGGCATCTGTATTTTCAAGGATGCTGTAGGTAACGGTGATTTGATTCGGATCGGTGATTACCTCCGGATCGTCACCTCTACGGATCACTTGGGCCCTAAGGGTGTTGAACGGCGGAAGTAACAGAAATGTATCTGCCCCTGGGCATGCACAGTGCATGCCCAGGTCGTTTGTTGCGAATACTACGTAATTGCTGCTGGTTGTACTGGAACTGCTAGTTGAGGTTGCTGTACCTTCGTTTTGATGGTGCCTATCCGAGTCGGCATAGGCCATGCCTACCATGACCGCCATGCATACGATTACAAACGACAACCACGACTTTTTCATAAGCTATTCCCTCCCTGCTAAAATTTAGAACCCTAATGCTTGCAGGTATAAAATAAAATTAACAGGAAGTCAAGAGAAACGCCGTCAATCGTTATTTTTAAATATAATTAAAAGGTAAGTACCTTGTTATTGGACATAATGAGGCTATAGAGGTCTTCCATTGTTGAAACAGGGCATGTTTCCGACGGTTCGAGCTTGTGTAGTTTGAGACAGACCTTGCAGGCGTAAACCTTACCTCCGGCCTTTACAAGGTCTTCGGCCTGTTCCTTAACATTAAAAGTTTCATTTGTTTTTTGAGCACCCACTACGCCTTTTCCAAGAAAAAATACGCTTACCTCATCCCCTTTTTTCATGGAGAAATTGGCAAGCCGTAAGGCGTTCCATGCAGTCTCTGCATCGTCGGAATAGATGATGATCCCGAGTTTTTCCCCTGCAAGGGCTGATTGCACAAATCCTCCGGCGCATGCCAACAACACTGCTGCCAGAACCGTCATTAAAAAAATTTTAATCTTCATTTTACAAACCCTCCTTGTTTGATTTTTAAAAGGCAAGATAGCTGTGTTTTCATTGAAAAGTCAAATAGTTAATATTTATGGGAAAATGATTCATTATAGAGAAAAATTATGAGCTGTTTCTTTACCCTTGAAGTTTCTTGAATATGCTGGTCTTGTCAGGTATATTTTAAAAGATTATTGAATTTTTCAGACCTGCCTGCGTCTTCGCCTTCCTGATTGACCGTTTTATTTAAACGGTGGTGGAATTTAAGGCGTTTAGTCTCTGCGATATTCAGGTATGTCCTTATTTTTCACAACAGTGGACCTTACGGTTCAATTTACTGAAAGGGGGTAATCATGGGGTTTTTTATCCTTTTTTTGATCTTTTTGACGGTAAGTTTCCTTGCATCGGCCATTCGGATCATGAATGAGTACGAGCGGGCGGTGGTCTTTCGTTTGGGCAGGGTGATAAGAGCCAAGGGGCCGGGTATTATCCTACTCATTCCGGTCATCGACAAGATGCAGAAGGTGGACTTGAGGACAGTCACCTTGGATGTCCAGCCTCAGGACGTAATCACAAGGGACAATGTCTCCGTCAAGGTGAGTGCAGTGGTCTATTTTAGGGTGGTTGACCCTGTAATGGCCGTTGTTGAGGTGGAAAACTACCTTTTTGCAACGTCTCAGCTCGCCCAGACCACATTGAGGAGCATCTGCGGTCAAGCCGAGATGGATGAACTCTTGTCGGAGCGCGAGAAGATCAATACAAGGATACAGGATATATTGGATATTGATACGGCGCCGTGGGGGATAAAGGTCATAAAGATCGAGGTCAAGGATATAGATCTCCCTGCAGAGATGAGGCGTGCCATGGCGAGGCAAGCTGAGGCGGAAAGGGAGCGCCGGGCTAAGATAATAAATGCGGAGGGTGAGTTCCAGGCGGCTGAAAAGCTGTCGGAGGCCGCGGCCATAATAAGGAAGTTTCCCGAGGCCCTGCAGCTTCGCTATCTCCAGACGTTGCGGGAGGTGGCGGCTGAAAACAACTCGACCACCATTTTCCCTGTGCCGATAGATATTTTAAGGCCATTTATGGGGGCTCATTATAAAGGAGATGGTTAAAAGATTATGAGTGGACTTCCTTACAGGAATGTGGCGATTATAGCCCATGTCGACCACGGTAAGACTACACTTGTAGACGCCATGCTTTGGCAGAGTGGGGTCTTTAGGGAGAATCAGCTGGTCGAGGAGCGTGTGATGGACTCAAACATCCTTGAACGTGAACGAGGGATTACGATCCTTGCCAAAAATACCGCAATTCATTATGGGGGCATAAAAATAAATATCGTCGATACCCCAGGTCATGCGGATTTCGGCGGAGAAGTGGAGCGCACGCTCCAGATGGTCGACGGGGTCATCCTGCTGGTCGATGCGGCGGAGGGACCGCTTCCCCAGACGCGCTATGTCCTTAAGAAAGCCCTCGAATTAGGGCTTCCGCCTATCGTTGTCATAAACAAGATCGACCGTTCTGACGCCAGGCCGGGCGAGGTCTTAAATGAGATCTACGATCTTTTTATCGACCTTGATGCCACGGATGAACAGTTGGATTTCCCTGTGCTTTATACGAATGCAAAAAAAGGCTTTGCCTTGAAAGAAATGGGCGGCGATCCAGATGATCTCAAGCCCTTATTTGACGAAATAATAAAGACCATTCCACCCCCTTCCGGTGATCCAGGGGTCCCTCTACAGATGCTCATCACGAACCTTGAATATAGTAGCTTTGTGGGGAAGCTCGCCGTTGGGCGCATCTTCAACGGCAGACTGAAGGCTGGCAGCGTAATAGGTTTGGCACGTGAGGATAGCCTCATCCAAGTCAAGGCCGGTCTTATCTACAGCCACGACGGCCTTAGAAGGATTGAGGTGGGCGAGGCCATGGCCGGCGATATAGTAGCTGTTTCCGGTATAGAAGAGGTCTCTATAGGAGACAGCCTTGTCGACCTCGAACGGCCTACGCCCATGAAGCGCATCGTCGTAGATGAGCCCACGATCGCCATGGTCTTTTCTGTGAATACGTCGCCGTTTGCAGGCAGAGACGGATCATATGTCACATCCAGGCATCTTAGGATGCGTCTTGAAAAGGAGATGCTGCATAACGTAAGCCTCAAGCTTGAACCCCTTGCCATGGATGCATTCAGGGTAAAGGGGCGCGGAGAGCTGCAGCTTGCAATCCTTATTGAGACCATGCGCAGGGAAGGCTATGAACTGAGTGTCTCAAGGCCTGAGATACTTACGAAAGAGATAGACGGCGTTATGTATGAACCGATGGAGCTTGTTGTTGTGGATTGCCCTGAAGAGTTTATCGGTGTGGTGACCCAGGGATTAGGGCCGCGGCGCGGCAGAATGATAAAGATGACAAATCACGGTCACGGCAGGGCCAGACTGGAGTTTGAAATACCCTCGAGGGGTCTTATAGGCTACAGGTCACAATTCCTTACAGATACCAAGGGCTCAGGTATCATGAACAGCCTTTTCAACGGCTATAAACCTTGGCAGGGCCATATGCCGGAGCGTACCTCCGGTGCATTGGTTGCAGACCGGCCTGGCAGGACCACGACCTATGCCCTTTACCACATACAGCCGCGTGGTGCATTGTTTTTAGGTCCCGGCATAGATGTCTATGAAGGCATGATAGTCGGGGAAAACAGCAAAGGAAATGATCTCGATGTCAATGTAACCAAGGAGAAGAAGCTTACGAATATGAGGGCATCGGGTTCGGATGAGGCATTGCGCCTCATTCCGCCTGTAGCGATGACGCTTGAGCGTGCGCTTGAATGGATATCGGCGGATGAGTTTGTGGAGGTGACCCCTTGCAATATACGTCTCAGAAAACGCATACTAAAGGCAAACGATAGACCGAAGAGACGACAGCTTTGAAAGGTTTGGGACGAAAACTTAACATTGACATATATCTCTTGGTTAAGTAATTTAATTTGATTTTATATTAAAGTTGAAGATTGGTATGTGGACATATGTTTGACAGCCTGAGCGAACGGTTGAATCTGATTTTCAAGCGCCTCAAGGGCCATGGGAAGCTTTCTGAAGAGAACATCCAGGAAGGACTTCGTGAGGTGCGCCTTGCCCTCCTTGAAGCAGATGTGAACTTCAGGGTGGTTAAGGATTTCCTCTCAAGGATCAAGGAAAGGGCTGTTGGGCAGGATGTGATGGAGAGCCTTACCCCTGCCCAGCAGGTGATCAAGATAGTCCGTGACGAGCTGGTCAGCCTGCTGGGCGGCCACAATCAGGGGCTTAATTTGGCCGGGCGTCAGCCAGCCGTTATACTCCTTGTGGGCCTTCAGGGTTCAGGCAAAACCACAACTGCGGCAAAGCTAGCCCGTTGGTTGCGGGCAAAGGGCAGGAGGCCATATCTGGTACCTGCTGATGTTTACAGGCCGGCGGCTATAGAACAGCTCAAGGCCTTAGGTGCCCAACTCAAGATAGATGTGTATCCATCAAACGCCTCACAGTCTCCGGTTGAGATAGCAAGACAGGCGGTCTTGATGGCAGATGCGGCACACAAAGATACCGTTTTAATAGATACGGCCGGTAGACTACATATCGATGAGGCCCTGATGCAGGAGCTGAGAGATATAAAAAACGTCCTGTCGCCTCAGGAGATCCTCCTGGTGGCCGATGCCATGACCGGCCAAGACGCGGTAAATATGGCCAAGAAATTCGACGAGACGCTCTCCATAACCGGTGTGATTCTTACAAAACTAGAGGGCGACGCCAGAGGTGGAGCGGCATTGTCTATACAGGCGGTTACGGGAAAGCCCATAAAGTTTGTGGGTGTTGGCGAAAAGGTTGACGCCATCGAGCCGTTTCATCCGGACCGCATGGCAAATCGTATACTTGGTATGGGCGATGTTCTTACCTTGATCGAAAAGGCAAGAGAGACCATAGATCAGAAAAAGGCATTTGAGTTTCAGAGCAAACTCAAAAAGGATACCTTCACGCTTGAAGATTTCAGGGAACAGCTCAGGCAGGTGAAGAAAATGGGGAGTATCGAACAGATTATTTCCATGATCCCTGGCCTCAATAAGATAAAACAGCTTAAGAACTTTGCACCTGATGAGAAAGAACTCGTCCGCATTGAGGCGATTATAGACTCTATGACCCCTAAAGAGCGGCGTGACTATACCATAATAAATGCTAGCCGTCGTAGACGAATAGCCGCTGGTAGCGGTACAACGGTACAAGACGTAAATGCCCTTCTCAAAAATTATGCAGAGATGCAAAAAATGCTTAAAAAAATGAAAAGGACGAGATTCAGGGGCTTTTCAAAAGGGGCTCCCCCATTTTAAAAAAAAGCATGCAGTTCTGATGCGCAGTGGATGAGGTCTTAAATCAATAAGGAGGTATATATGGCTGTAAAGATACGATTGACAAGATGCGGCCGCAAAAAAAGACCCTTTTACAGGGTGGTGGCGGCTGAATCGAGTGCAAAACGTGACGGAAGGTTCCTCGAGATCTTGGGTACGTATGACCCACTCAAGGATCCGTTTGATTTTAAGATAAATACCCAGAGGCTTGGATATTGGCTTGGTCAGGGTGCCCAGACAAGTGGAACGGTTGGCAATCTATTGAAAGGGCGAAAGGCCTGAGGGCCGTTCCTGTTTAGGGCGTCTTGGATTAGGGATAAGATGGCGTCCAGTCGTCGGTCATATCTCTTCTTGAGAGGTGCTGAGTGAAAGACTTGATTGAATATATTGTAAAGGCGTTGGTTGATAATCCAGAGGCCGTTCAGGTAAATGAGATCGAGGGTGCACAGACGGCGGTCATCGAATTAAGGGTGGCCAGAGACGATCTTGGCAAGGTGATAGGCCGACAGGGTCGTACAGCTAGGGCCATCAGGACTATATTGAGTGCTGCGTCTGCCAAGCTGAAAAGGAAATCCGTGCTCGAGATACTTGAGTAGTTTATGGAGGTGGATTTGTCCCAAGTGGTCGCCGTGGGCAAGATAACAAAGGCGCATGGCAACAAGGGAGAGGTCCAAGTCTATCCTTATGTGAGAGATAAGGGTATTTTTTTTGATCAAAAGATATTTTTGATTCGCGGCGCCGCAAAGTGGATAGGTTCTTTAAATATAAAGACTGCTAGGTTTGCTGATTCAGCCAGGGTGATCCTGGGTATCGAGGGTATTAAGGATAGGGGACAGGCAGAAGGGCTCGTAGGTCTCGAACTTTTTTTGGAAAAGGTGAAACTGCCCAAATTGCCCGAAGGCGAGTATTATTGGCATGAGATAATAGGTCTTCAGGTTATGACTTTTGATGGCGGAAGGCTCGGGGTGGTGTCTGACATCATTGAGACGGGCGCAAACGATGTCTATGTCGTCAAGACATCCGGGAAAGATGTCTTGATACCAGCCATTAAAGATGTAGTCAAGGAGATAGACTTGGAGGCCGGTATAATAAAAGTTGCTTTGATTAGTGGGCTTTTGGACGACTTAGGATAATCAAGAAATAATTTGATGCTCTTTGATATCTTGACTATCTTTCCCGAGTTTTTCAGTTCTCCCTTGCGCGAAGGCGTACTTGGCAGGGCGATCGAGCGCGGGATCGTAAAGGTTAGGATTGTCAATTTAAGGGATTTTGCCCTTGACCGGCACCGAACGGTAGACGACAGACCATATGGCGGTGGCGAGGGGATGGTATTGAAGCCGGAGCCTATATTTAGGGCGGTTAAGATGCTTAGGTCGGAACCCCCGTTGCCGAAGGTGTTGCTCTTAAGTCCAAGAGGCAGGGTGCTCGATCATGCCTTTGCCTGTGAATTGGCTGACATGGAAAGGCTCGTGTTCATTTGCGGCCGTTATGAAGGGGTTGACGAACGCATTCATAGATGCCTTGCAGATATTGAGTTGTCGATCGGGGACTATATCCTATCGGGGGGTGAGCCTGCCGCTCTTGTGGTTATTGATGTTCTGAGCAGGTTAATACCTGGTGTGTTGGGTTGCGAAACATCGGCATGTAAAGATTCATTCAGCGATGGATTGTTGGAATATCCTCAGTATACGCGGCCTCTTGAATATATGGGGATCAAGACGCCCGAGGTGCTTATTTCAGGCGACCACGCCAGGATTGCGAGGTGGCGCAGGGAGCAATCGTTGGCCTTGACTATGGAGAAAAGGCCTGACATGCTTGCCAAGGCGAGACTTAATGAAGAAGACATGGTCTTCTTGAATAAGATCGGCTGGAGAGGCAGGTGATCCATCTCGCTCTTGTCCATTATCCTGTTTTAAACCGTAGAGGTGAGGTTATAGTCTCTGCAGTGACCAATCTAGATATACATGATATAGCAAGGGCCTCAATGACTTATGGCGTGGATGGTTATTATGTCGTGACACCTGTCGGCGAGCAGCAGGCATTGGTCAAGGAATTGGTAAGGCACTGGTCTGACGGCGTCGGATCGGCGATAAGTCCTGATAGACGGACGGCCCTCGAATTAGTAAGGGTGGCTGGTTCCTTGAAAGACGTTTGTGATGATATTGCTCTCAAGACAGGCGGGCGTCCGGTGGTCTATGCAACTACGGCCCGAGAGGTCATTGGTTCCATAGGATGGAGGTCTTTAAGGGAGAAGCTTCGGGATAAAGGGTTCAATCTCCTCTTGATCTTTGGGACCGCTTTTGGTCTTGCCCCTGAGGTGTTCGATCTGGTTGATGGTGCATTGGCGCCCATAGAAGGTGTAGCCGGATATAATCATCTTTCCGTAAGAAGTGCTGCGGCCATAGCCCTTGACAGGCTATTTTCAAACTATATGGACATATAGCCTTTTGATGGTATATTTTTAATTTTTTTTATGAATTGGTGGATGTCAAAAAATTAAGTCAGCCAGGAGGAAACAGATGGAAATCGTTAGAAGATTGGAGCTTGAAGAGATGCGTATGGACATCCCGCCATTCAGGGCTGGAGACACTGTGCGCGTTCATGTGAAGATACAGGAGACTGAGGAAAGGGAGCGTATTCAAATATTTGAGGGCGTGGTTATCAGTAGGAAGGGGAGCGGCCTCAATGAGACATGCACTGTAAGAAAAATCTCCTATGGAGTTGGTGTTGAACGTATATTCCCCATACATTCGCCGCGCATAGAGAAGATAGAGGTCACCTCTAAGGGGCGCCATGGTCGCTCTAAACTCTTTTATCTCAGAAATCTCAAGGGCAAGGCGGCCAAACAGAAGGTCTGTCGGCGATAAGGCCTTTTATCTTTAGTTATGGCTACAAGTCATTCCGGATGTCGCGGGCTATTCTTGAGTGAGGGACTTCGGGGTAGTGGCCTGTCTGTCGCCTGTGATGACCTCAATGATCCCCTTTTTTTTGAGAATTCAATGCAGACCATCGGTCTTGGACCTGTTGCAGGGGTTGACGAGGTGGGGAGGGGTTGCCTTGCAGGGCCGGTGGTGGCTGCAGCAGTTGTATTTCCACGCGGTTCCTTTATACCTGAGGTAAGGGATTCGAAGGTCCTTACGTCGAATGGGCGGATAGCAGTTGAAGGATTTATAAGGAAGGCTGCAAGTGCGATAGCCACTGGCGTAGTCTGGCCTGACGAGATAGATAGGATCAATGTCCTCAGGGCCAGTCTCAAGGCGATGGCTATAGCTGTAGATAGACTGAGGATTAGGCCCGGTGTCCTGCTTATCGACGGGAATCAGCCTATACCTTATCCATTGCCTCAAAAGACAATAGTCAAGGGAGACAGCCGTTCCTTCACCATTGCTGCAGCGTCGATAATTGCAAAGGTCTTAAGGGATACGATCATGGAGAGATTGTCTTCTAAATATCCGCAATATGACTTCGCCAGGCACAAAGGTTATCCAACGAGGGGGCATATTTGCGCTCTAAAACTCTATGGTCCCTGTCCGATGCACCGTAGGACGTTCAAGGGGGTCAGGGAGTTCTTTACAGAAACTGACCATGATCTTTCATGAAGACTGGCTTAAGGCCTGACTCATCGAGGGATGCAGGCATATTGGCAGAGAAGCTTGCTGCGGATTTTTTTATTAAAAAGGGCTATACTGTCCTTGAAAGGAACTATCGCGTCTCCTGTGGAGAGATAGATCTGGTCTTGACCATTGGAGATATTTTGGTATTTGTGGAGGTTAAGGCAAGATGGGGTCGGGGCTGTGGGCTTCCTCAAGAGGCGGTTACACTGCGGAAACAGCGCCAGATTTTAAAGGCGGCTCAACATTACCTCCAGGGACGCGGATGGCTTGACAGGGACGTGCGTTTCGATGTGCTGGCAATCAATTTTTTCAGAGATGGACGGTCTGAGATAGAACATATAATCTGTGCATTTGACGCTGCAGCAATAATAAAGAATTGAAGGCAACGGCCAGGGGTATTTTATGACCACACGAATGAAGCGTGACATAACAGCGATTAAAAATATGCTCCTTGAGATGTCAGGTCTTGTGGAAGAGGCTGTGCGTTCAGCGGTTTTGGCCTGCCAGAAACAAGATGTCGAACTTGCAGACAAGGTCATCGATGCTGACCACGAGATCAACAAGATGGAACTTGACATAGACAATTTCGTCCTCAAGACGTTGGCGCTTCAACAGCCTATGGCTGTTGATTTGAGGTTCCTGACGTCGGCCATGCAGATAGCCGAGCAGTTGGAGCGTGTCGGAGATCATGCGGTCAATATGGCCGAGCAGCTTGTATCCCTGATTCGAAAGTCTGATATTATAGATCTTTCCTCTTCAGCCTTGAAGGACATGGCTAATTCAGCGATCAAGATGCTTGGAAGTAGCATCAACGCCTTTGTCTATAGCGATTCGGGCATGGCCTACGAGGTCCTTAAGAAGGACAAGGAGGTCGATGATCTCTACGCCTTGGTCCTTAAGGAAGAGATCGAATCTATGGGCCTGAATAAAAGCGATATAAGGTCTGGCGTCTATCATATAATCCTTGCGCTTAATATCGAAAGGATCGCGGATCTTGCAACTAATATTGCGGAGGACGTGATTTTTCTCGTGGAGGGGAGGCTTGCCCGTCACGGCGAAGGGCTTCCTTTGTCTGTAGGTGGCGCTAGTGAAGGCGAAGTCGGTCTTTCTGAGGTGGATGCGGTAGGCACTTGTTCGGCCAAGCTGGGCAAGAGGCGCGAGCCGCTCGAATGTCTCGAAAACCATGCGAAGCAGGTTGTGCAGTGTATGGAGCAGGCCGTGGCAGGCGTGACGGCCTATATAAATGACGATGAAGAGCTCTTTAAAAAGGCGATCGCGGATGTGAGCGAGATAGAGCATGCAGCCGACCTGATAAAGCGCAATGTGCGGGCCCATCTGCCAAAAGGCATCATTATGCCCATAGATAAGTTTGAACTGTTTCTATATCTTAATGAACAGGATTCCATCGCCGACACGGCTGAAGACGTCCTTGAATGGTTGACATATAAAAAGATGGAAATCCCTTTGGTCTTGCGGAGTGGCCTCGATGACCTCCTGAATAAATGCCTTGAGGTCACAAAGATGCTTCCACCGATTATAAACGCCGCGCGCACGTTTTTTGAGACAGGTGACGAAGATGTCAGGAAGCATATCAAGGAAAACATATATAAATTGAGG